>NZ_LTCZ01000274.1:0-968 GCF_001583455.1 Rhodococcus sp. LB1
GGCGCGTACAGCGCATCGAAATACGCGATCGAATCCCTCGGTGACGCACTGAGAATCGAACTGCGTCCATGGAAGGTCCCCGTCTCACTGATCGAACCCGGACCCATCCGCACCGACATGTGGGAGGGAATGCTCGACGACCACGACGCCATGACCGCGAAACTGAGCCAAGAAAACAGAGAACTCTACGCAGCGCACCTCGCCGGCAGCCGCAAGCTCCTGGGGCGAATGCAAAAGATCGCAGCCCCTCCGAAACGCGTCACCAAAGCCGTCCACCACGCCCTGACCTCGCCGCACCCCAAACGGCGCTACATCCTCGACACCGCCAGCCGCGCCCAAAAACTCGCCGTAGCAGTAACGCCCACAGCGGTCACCGACAAACTCCTCGCCGCAGTGACCACCTGACCTCACCTCGGACAGATCGGGTCGTCGACGCAGAACCCCATTCGATATTTTGAGCCCGGCGACACATTGACTTGATCGTCCGCGAATCATGCACCAAGTTTCAGCCAACGGTCCGCTCACACAGCGCACCGCGGGCCGCGTATCGGCGGCCCGTACCCTTGCTCCATGTCCGCTGATCCAGGCAGCATCCGCGCCGACAGCCACCAGGCGCTGCCGAACCTGGCTGTACAGGATGCTTCGGCGGATCCCCACATCATCACAGCGGCGGCGCGCACCGGAACGGACATCGAGCTGCGGATTCACACGTCCATTGCACCGTTCGACGTTGCGGCCGAGGAGTGGTTCCCCGCGGCAGCCGGGTTCGCCGTCACGACCATCGTGCACACCGTCGACACGCAGACGGGCGGGCCGCGGTATCTGCCGCCCGCGGAGGCTGCCGAGTGGGCGCGGGCGATCTTCTCAACCGTCGACTCCGCGCACGGATACTTCCTCGGCGCCGTCGACCCAGGCACCGGCAGCCATCGACGCGGGCAGCTCGCATATCGCCTCTACCTCGACACCGA
>NZ_LTCZ01000274.1:987-9557 GCF_001583455.1 Rhodococcus sp. LB1
TGACCCGGCAGGCCGGCCGGGAGCTGGACCACGGTCTGCGGGCGCCGCTTCCTCCGGTGTCCGATCTGCGCGACCTCCGAAGGGTGCGACCTTGGAGTCACGTCCACGCTGCTCGCTCATGCGGTTCCTCCATCCGTCTCGATCCGATCCCGAGGACGACGCCCTGGGGCGGAATCGAGACGGTTGATCCACCCGGGGAGGGCCGCGGCACGTGGATACATCTGTGCCACACGCTCATTGCCACTTCTGCAGCCGACCACGACAGATCTCAGGAATCTTTGAGCGGCGTCCCGAACGGTCCGCGTCACAATGCTCCTCAAAACGTTCGATTGGGGCAGCGGTCGCGCTGTCGGAACTTTATTACTCGTCAGTTCGAACGAACCACCTTCGAAATCGGAGTGCGGCAACCCGCCCGCTCACGGCTGCTCACACTTTCGGGGTGACGGGTTGCAGGATTGCGGATCGCAACTCCGTGTCGAACGCAGCACCGTCGGACTCGGGCGCATTCCGCAGCCGAGGTGGAGGCCGCCCACCGATAGGTACGTCAACCGACGACACTCCGCACCCGCTTGACAGACCACCCCGCATTGTTATGCACCTATTCGGGTGATCTCACATTCGTTTGTTAGACGCTGGCCGCGTGCGAAGCCTCCGGCGGAACGCCCTACACGCCCAAACTTTCCGGTCTGTTTTGTCACCTCAGGTCGGTGTAGCCGCTCCTCGGTAAGAGCAGACTCATGAATCAGGGGATGTGCATGTACCCAGCATGATCTGCACGACCGATGTGCGGAGCGGATTCGCATGGACTACTAAATCAGGAAAGGATGTGTCACCTCATGCGAACCGCGAGAGGAGCAGACACTGTAGACGGGCAGGACTCCGTCTTGGTGGGGGGCGATCCGGAGCTCCACGACACCGACTTCCCGTCACCCGTGCCGCAATGCGAAGTGGAGCAGAGCATGCGCGAAGTCGAAACAGTAACGCTCCATTTCGACCTGAGCCATCTACGTCACCTGCCAGCGCACCAGCAGGTGTTCACCCTCAAGGCGCTGGGCAAACACAAAGCGCTCAGGTGCCACGACGAGTCGACGCGCCGCCAGCACGCCCGGCACAACAAGGCGCTCGCCCAACTCTCGGAAGGCCAACTCGGGCGGCTCACCCACTACGCCGAACAAGTCACGATCCCGGCCGACGCCGTCGGTTTCCACTGGGTCGGCTACCCGTCCCAGCGCCCCGACGCGGTCCTGGACGAAATCGCGGTCGTCTTCCAGACCGTCCCGAGCGCCGCGATACGTCGCGCAGTGCGCGCCATGCAGCGCGATGGCGAGCTGTCGGTCCCGGCAGGCCTCAGACACTTCGGCGTGACGACGGTCGCCGACGACGTCGACGACGTCGAGTCACTGCACGTCGACGCCTCAGTCACCGTCAATCACAAGGCGACGGCGCTGACGCTGATCATGCAACACCCCGAAATCAGCACTCTGGTCCCAGAATTGCACCAGCGCATCAAGGAACTCGTCCAAGCGGAGGCGGAAGCGTCCTTCACTGACCTATGGGTGTATCTCTCCAACAACCCGGACAGCTGGTACAGGGACGACGTCGTCAGGAACCCCAACGACGACACCATCATGGAACCGGCCTCGGATCTGACCGACATCAACGGCGATCCCGTGGAGTGGCCGACCAAGACAGTCGACGGTCGCAAGGTCGGCGTCATTCCGCAGTTCAATCTGTCCGCCCAACTCGACGACGCGCTCCGACCGGTGGTGCAGGACGTGGTCAGGTTGATCAAGCAGCAGCCTTGGCTGAAGGGTCAGCAGTGGGCCATCCAGCAGGGTGTCACCCAACTATCGCGGACGAATGTCACGCCGAACCAGACACCGCGCGTGGCGGCGTCCGCGGGCGCGCCGGCCCAGGCGGACTGGACCGTGGTCAGCAAGACTTCCATGTATCGCCTTGACCTGCTTCAGGACTCGATCAAGTTCGACGCATCCAGCAATACGCTGAGCTTCAACGTCAAGAACTGGGCCAACCGCGGCCTGGGTGCTTATGCCCAGTTCCTCGACGCCAATGGGCAGCCGATCCCTGACCCCAAGGGAATCAGCAAGCACTACCTGCGGCTCATCGGCCCGTGCGCCCCGTTCTACGGCATACCGGTGTGGGCGAACACGGTGCCGCTCTCGTTCGAAGTCCCCCCCTCCGCGACGGGAGCGAACGTGCTCTTCGGCGGGCTGGGCCACGGCAGCAGGGACAAGGATGTCGACGAAGAAGGCCTGATCTACACGTGCTGTGTCAGCTATGGCATCCCGTCGCTTCTGTGTGTCTTGTCCGTCGGCGTGCAATCCACCCGGTGGTACACGGACTTCCTCGATTCACCTGAGCTCTTGGACAGGCTCATGTTCGTGGGGCTGCCCATCTTCCTTGGCGCGTTCGTCGTCGGCCACGAGACTCTGGGTCCGGAGCAGACGCTCCTCAAGTGTGGCCAGTTCGTCGCGGGAATTCTGCTCAACAAGGCCCTCAAGGCAGTCGCCTTGAAGATCACCGGGTACGTGACGACTCAACAGTTGATGCAAAATGCACCCTTTGCCGGATGGGCGCTTCGAGTCGCCAGCTTAACCTGCGCCCTCGCCAACATGACTGCCACCAGCGTCGAGGTGGCGCTATCCCCGGCCGTCTACCAGCTGCAGGCCAAACGCTCGATGACGCTGAACGTCTCGGTCCGCCCAGACCCGACCCACGGCACGCAGAAGCCGATCTGGCCGAAGGGCGGCGACCACTACGTGATCGACGTCCAGTACAAGGGCGGGACGACGTTGACGAAGACCGGGCCGATGCCCGACCAGAAGGACGCACCGATCACGGTGACCTACTCGAAGGCCACCAACGACGCCCTGCCTTCGGCACCGGGTCAGCAGTTTCAGATCGTCGCCCACGTCTACGCGGCCAACGACTGGCTGTGCGGGAAGTGGGTCAGCGGATGGATCGAGGCGCTGCCGACCGACGGCGATGTCCGCAGCGAAGCCGGCTCGATCATCGAGGAATTGGTGGCGCTGGTCCCCGGTACCGAATACAAGCACGACGGAAAGCTCAAGTATGACGGCCCGGCTGGGACCTACGTCTGGGAGAAGGCCAAGGGCGTCCCGCCGTCGGGGACCGCGGCGAGCCTCAACAAACAGGATGTCGGACAACTCGTCGACCTCACGATCAACAACCTGGCCTACCGCCTCGGCTACTGCTACCGGGCCAAGAACCAGAACCTGCCGCTGGACTATCGCAAGGAAAACCAGTCCAGCTCCATGTACATGCTCGAGAGCATCTCGACGCTCGCCAAACCCGGCGATGGCATGCAGGCGCCGACGCGTGGGTTCTCCATCCAGCCTTCCATCGCCTTCGACCAATTCGGCCCGGCCAGCCTGTTCACCATCGAATCGTCCACCGAAAACCGCGGCTTGCTGAACCAGGGCGGGGCCGTGCCGCCCGGCATCGCCACGATCTTCACCAACCAGGGCTTCCCGCTGCGCGACGGCATGCAGGTGAAGGTGGTCACGAAGGACGCGTCGTGGCAGATCGGCACCAAGGACCGGTCCGCGGCGTTCGATCTGCGCCGGCAGGCCGACGTCGTCGACGTATTCACCGCACCTGCACCGGCCGTCAGCCCCAACAACTTCTACCTAGACACCCGGACCGGCGCGCTCTCCCACCTGCGCCTGGTCAACCTGTTGCACGACGGCGGCAACACATTCGACTACGACTCGACCCGAAGCTGGGGCGCATTCGGACTGCAAAACCTCGACGCCCTCGCCGTGCATCCCAACGGCTACGTCATCGCCATCAGCTACCTCAACCACAAGATGGAGATCCTGAAGTTGCCCACGAGCGGAGTACCGGACAAGGAAACGCCACGGGCGCTACCGTTCTGCGGCAAGGGGATTCGCGAGGGATTGATGAGAGGTCCGGTTGCGATGACCATCTCCGCCGACGGGCGCATCCTGGTGCTTGAGCAGACCAACGCCCGCATCCAGGCCTTCGATACCCAGGCCAACCCGGTGCAATGCTTCGCGGCGGCCCTGACGTTCGGCCTTCCCGCCGGCTTCGGCACCGACCTGAATGCCGCCAGCGCCTCGAGGGCACTGCTGCAAGAGTTGCAGAAGAACGTGCCCGTGATGAACACCAGCAGCCAAGCCTGTGATCCGCGCTACCTGCTGACCCCGGCGTTCAGCATGACCGAAGGATTCGTCGCCGCACTCAACGCCGGCACCGTCACGCCGGAATTGCAGAAGCAGTTCGACGACAACGCCCTGCCGTTGGGCGAGGGTGCGACGATCCTCCAGACGACGCGCAACGTCTGGCTCCTGCGGGACAGTGCCCACGGCGTGAACTACGACATCCGCTTCAACGGCGAGATGCTCGGCGAAGTAGACGTCTACCAATGCTTCGCGCCGACCATCATCGTCAAGGCGGCGAGCAGCGAATGGCTGGTCATGGACAAGACCAACACGCTCAGCTTCGACGTGACGGCCCGAGGCGGTCGAGACCTGCAGTGGCGCCACATGACCTCGGTGATGCCCCTCAGAGACGGACCTTCCGGCCGAGTCACCTATCTCGACGTGGCCATCGAGAACAAGGGCTTCGTCTACGTCCTGTCCTACGTGAACGAGGGGTCCAAGTCCACCGACTATCGCCTGGATCTCTACAACCCCGACGGTACGCCGCTCAATCCCAACAAGGACAGCCACAACGGCCAAGTAAACGCCGCCCGCATGGCAGTGGACCAGTGGCGCACTCTGTTCACACTCAACTACGAACAGATGCAGGGGCGGGCCGGTCGCCCGGAACCGACAGTGAGCCAATGGATTCCCTGACGGTCGACGACGCGGCCGCCTCGCCGCGCTCCACGACGAGCAACAGGGTCGCGCAGCCAGAGGCCGACGCGTCGCCGGCTCCCGACCGATCCAGATTGAGTCGATGCACGAAAGGAGTTGCGGAACTTGATATCACAGGCGCCAGATTGTTCCCTCAGTGGGCCGCCGCCCTATAACCTTCAGGGCTGCGACCTGAGCGGGAGGAACTTGTTCGGCAAGGACCTCACCAATGCGCAACTGCAGAACGCAAAGCTGCTGGGGACGACCTTCAACGGCGTCGTCAGCATGGACGGGGCCGACTTGTCCGGGGCCATCATCGGAGGCGGTACCGACTTCACCGGGTGTGACCTCTCGAAGACGAACTTCGGGCCCGCACCCAACTTCGGCACGAGTGACCTCTACCTCACCAAGTTCGTCGGAGCGACCCTCCCCTACGCGACCCTGAAGAACCTGAAGAAGCAGTGGCTCTACCTGGACCTCAGCCGTGCGGTCATCCTCGACCTACCCACCGACCTGAGCGGGCTCGTCGTGACGCGGTCGAACCTGAAGGGGTTCACGTTCACAAATCGCGCGTTGCAATGCGCTCAGTTCAAGGGCACCATTCTGCAGGACGCCGACTTCAGCGGCGCCTCATTGACCTCCAGCGCGTTCAGTGGGTGCGACCTGACAAGCGCGAAGTTCGTTGGCGCCCAAATCGGTAAGGGCAACTTCACCGAAGGCACCCTCAACAGGGCCGACTTCACCGGCGCCGACCTGACGGGAGCGGGATTCGGCAAAGCGGGACCGATGAACGGTACACGCTTCGACAACACCGATGCGACCTCTTGTTTCATGCTGGTGGGTGCGCCGCCGAACTTTTCCACGGACCCGAAGAACCTCACCTCCTTCCGTGGCGCGAAGCTCAAGATCTTTCCAGGCTTATATCGCCGCTGGACATGCCTGGACCTGACCGGGGCCACATTCGTGGACTTGAAGGACTACCGCGGCGACCTCGGGCAGCTTCAAGCGCAACATGCGGTGCTCACGGGCTTGGACCTGAGCAATGTCAACTTGGACGGGTGCGACCTGACCGAGGCCACGCTGACCGGCGCGAAGTTCAACGGCGCGCACCTCATCGGGGCGCGAATGCGCGGCGCGCAGAGCACCTGCGAACTCTTCCGCATCCCCAAGACGTCGAGTGACTATCAGCCGCTCCTCGACGCGTTGCGGGACAACACTTCAGCGGCAGTCGCCCGCATCTTCGCCGAACGCGGCCATCCCGTCGCGGAGGCTCGGGTCGCAATCAAGCGTCCGAGCCAGTGGTGGACCGTCAGCGACGCGTCGACCGTCTACACCGTGATACGCGGGACGTCCGCCGACTCCGAGCCCCTGATCGTGTTCCGCCTGAACCTGATCACTCAGTTCAAGGGTGCCTTGCTGAAGGGCGCAATGGGCAGTCCCAACAATGGCCGACCGACCGCCTTGAGGGGCGCGATCTTCGACGGCGCCACCATGGACGATGCCGATTTCAGCGGGGCCGACCTTGGGCAGGTCAATCCCTACGACCCGGACACGGCGGCCCAATTCAAGGGCGCCAGTATGAATTGCACGGCGTTGAGCCAGGCCAACCTCACCGGAGCGCAACTGACCGGGACCGTCTACCTGCACGGCGCCAACCTGACCTGCGCCACGCTCAAGGACGCAGACCTCACCGGAGCGCAGCTGGGCGCGCTTGCGGAGTTGTTCCGCGTCGCGCAGACGTCCGGCGACTATTCGACGTTGTTCTCGGCATTGCAGCGCAACGACGCTCCAGGTGTGGCTGCCACGTTCAAGAAGTACGGCGCGACTGTGCAATCCAGCACGACGACGGTGAGGACGGATTTCGACGGCAGGTCGTGGAGGATCGCCGACAAGTCCTCACAGAAGGACTACACGGTATTGAACTGGGCCTCGTCGGACGGGGCGACGTTCTTGATCGTCTCGACGCCGACCGGCGCCGCGACGTTGACCGGTGCGTACATGCCCAATGCCAGGTTGGTCGACACGAACCTCTACGGTGTCTCCGCCGCACACTTGCAGCTTTACGGACCGAGAGCCCGCCTCGACGGAGCCATCCTCGACCTGTGCCAGCTGCCCAACGCCAACTTCGCCGGCAGTGCCATGGGCGTCAAGTCCCTCTACTGGGTCGATTTGAGCTATGCCAACCTGATCAATGCCAAACTCACCGGGGCGGACCTCTCCAACGGCGTGACGCTGTCGTTTGCCAACGTGCAAGGGACCGATTTCACCGATGCGAAGCTGAACGGGGCGAACCTGGTCGACGCGGCGGTCGCGGTCCCAGTGACGAGTTCGGGAATCGCGGGCACTTACCTATTCAGCATCGGGCCTACCGAGCAGGCGTATTCGTCCGTGCTGGCGGAACTGGAAGCGGCGGCCCCGTCAAGCGTGCCGATCACCCTTACCAGCAGCACGGGCACCATCGCGGAATCCGTCGGAAACCTCCAGAAGGGCGCCATCGACCCTCTGCGCCGACTCTTCAACGACCGCAAAATCTCTTTGCCGCCGGGGGCGACGATCAAGCCGACCGGCGACGAGTACGCCTGGCAGATCATCACCGGCGAGACAGTGGCTCCCGGTGACTACATTGTCTGGCACGGGTTGGACAGCTTGGGCGTGGATGCGCTGCTAGCGGGTCCCAGCATGCCGAACCTGCAGCGCGTGTGGGGGACCAATTTGCAGCAGGCGTGCGGGAAGAAGTCGGCGGTCGCGAGTTCACTGCGCTGGCAAGCCACCGTGTCGCGAGTGGGCCCGGGGCCCGACCAGTGGAAGATCGACAACGACCAGGACAACCCCAACAACATGAGCCTGGGCTACACGAGCGTGCTGGTGACCAAGGACAGCGACAATTCACTGGCCTTCTACGGGACCACTCTGCACATCGAGCAGATGGGGGACTCCACCAAGAGGCAGATCGTCATCCTGACCTACAAGCAGACTCAACTGTCCGCAAAGGAAGTGGGTGACAACACGATCTGCCCCAACACACAAACCCTCAGTTCGAACAACAAGCAGAAGGTCCCGTGGGAGCGCATGATGCGGGCATCGAAGCGACCCGCACCGCCGACGTGCGTACCTAGTCCCTACGGGAATTGCCCACAGATCAGTGTGTCAACGGCGACCGAGGCGCAGACACGGTCCTGACGCCCGACGACGGCAGGGCACCGATCAGCCTAGCGCTCACTCTGTCAGGGGCGTTGGGCGAACCTGCCGCCGCAGGCCTTCACTCGTGCGAGTTGATGCGCGTCACCGATCCACACCGCCGTCGACGGCCGCGGCCGGCGCTGGCAGCGATCATCACCGGCGGACAACGCAACGATGGCGCGATGCTGACTGCGGTGCTCGATGAGATCCGCGTGCCCCGCCGCGGCCCCCGACTCCCGCATACCCGACCAGAGGCCGTACTTCCGACCGGCTCCCGAGCTGATTCCAGCCGTTGCCGTCAGGCCCACGGATCTGATCGAAGACGTCGCGGGCCCTGGGTACTTCCTCGGCGCCGTCGACCCAGGCACCGGCAGCCATCGACGCGGGCAGCTCGCATACCGCCTCTACCTCGACACCGACCGTCAGGCGATTCCCGTTCCTCGGCAGGTGGTCACCTGCCCGCACTACCAACTATCGGCCATCGACGGCAGAGCCGAGATCACCATTCCCACGACGGCCTGACCCGGC
>NZ_LTCZ01000275.1:0-3136 GCF_001583455.1 Rhodococcus sp. LB1
TCGGCGGGGTGGACCGGGTGCCGAGCCGTGCCGGCTCACTCAGCACGAGCGTGCTGGTCGTGCGGTCGGCGGAAGGGAGAACTATCGAAGCCATCTAAAAACTCCTGAAATCGCTTTCTTGCTGAAGTATGGATCACCATATACTGTGATGAACATCGAGGTCCAGACCACATGGGGCCTCAATTCATAGACTGAAAGCAGTTTCCGGCGCGGGTAGGTCAGGAATGTCCGCCGTCGCCGCGCCACCCGAAGGGAGCCACACTGTGGGCGCATCAACACAGGTCACCGAGTCGTCGGAATTGACGGGCAAGGCCGCGATCGTCACCGGCGCGGCCGGCGGAATCGGTTCCGCCATCGCCCGCAAGCTGGCAGCCCGCGGCGCCCAGGTGGTCGGCGTCGACGCCGACCCGAAGATCACCGACGTCATGACGCAGATCGGCGGACACGGCCTGTGCGGCGACCTGACCGATCCGGACTTCAGCGCCCAGGCCGTCGATCTCGCCCAGCAGGTCGCCGGACGCCTCGACATCCTGATCAACGCCGCGGGAATCCAGCTGCGCACCACCGCCATCGACGTCGACGAGGACGGCTGGCAGCGACTGGTCGATGTCAACCTCTCCGCGGTGTACCGGCTGACCCGGCAGTCGATGAAGTCGCTGATCGACAGCCGCGGCAGCGTCGTCAACATCGCCTCGCTCTCCGCCGACCGCGCTGTCCCGGGCATCGTCCCCTACGGCGCGACGAAGGCCGCTCTCACCCAGCTCGGCAAGGGCCTGGCCGTCGAACTCGGGCCGCAGGGCGTGCGCGTGAACACTGTCTCGCCGGGATACATCGAGACCCCGATGACGGCGGAGGTGCTCGGGCAGGAAGAATTCCGTGCCCAGAAGCTGAGCCGTATCCCGTTGCAGCGGTTCGCGGACGGTGACGACGTCGCCGACGTGGTGCTGTTCCTCGTCTCCGACGCCGCCCGGTACGTCACCGGCGTCGTGCTGCCCGTCGACGGCGGGTACTCGATCACATGACCGCGGCGGCAACCGTTCCCTCGATCACCCTGAACAACGGTGTGACCATGCCCGCCATCGGATTCGGGGTGTTCAAGATCCCCGATGAGGACATGCATGCGACGGTCGGACATGCCGTGACCGCCGGATACCGCGCCTTCGACACCGCCCCGATGTACGGCAACGAGCACTCTCTCGGTCGCGCGCTGGCAGGCTCCGGTATCAGCCGCGACGAATTGTTCGTGACCACCAAGGTTTCCAACGAGGACCAGGGGTACCGGTCGACCCTCGACGCCGTCGATGCGAGTATCGGCCGTCTCGGCCTGGGCTATGTCGACCTGTGCCTGATCCACTGGCCGGCGCCCGCGCGCGGCACCTACCTGGACACCTGGCGGGCCCTCGAACAGCTCTATGCCGCGGGCCGAATCCGGGCGATCGGCGTCTCGAACTTCCAGCCCGATCACCTGCACCGCCTCATAGAGGTCGCCACGGTCGCGCCCGTGGTCAACCAGATCGAACTGCACCCACTGCTGACCCAACCGGCGATGCTGGACCTGCACCGAACCCTCGGCATCCACACCCCGGCATGGGCGCCGCTCGCGCGCGGCCGGCTACTCGGCAACGAGGTACTCCAGGTTCTCGCCGACCGGCACGGGGTGTCCCTCGCTCAGGTGGTGCTGCGCTGGCACCTACAACTCGGGGCAACGCCGTTGCCGAAATCGGCCTCACCGGAACGGATACGCAGCAACATCGACGTGTTCGATTTCCAGCTCAGTCCCGACGAGATGGCACAGATCTCGGCGCTGAATCGGACCGAGAGAACAGGGCCGCACCCCGATGACGTCCACTGATCATCCCGAGCCGAGGAAGAGCGCCCCGATGCGCGTCGTCTTCGCCCCCGACTCGTTCAAAGGCTCGATCAACGCGATCGACCTAGCTGATGCACTGGCCGCCGGGTGGGCGGCGGTGCGCCCACACGACGAACTGGTACTCCTGCCGCAAGCCGACGGCGGGGAGGGCACCCTCGACGCCATCGCCTCCTGCCACCCGCACGTCACCTGGCACTCCGTGTCCGGAGTCCGCGGACCCGACGGCCGTCGGACAACCGGCAGATGGCTGCGACTCGACGACGGAACCGCGGTCGTCGAACTGGCCCAGATGAGCGGCCTGCCACTGATGGACGCCCTCGACGCCGGCGGCGCCTCGACCACCGGTCTGGGACAGGTAATCGCCGCCGCCCTCGACGACGGCGCCAAGTCCCTGCTCATCGGCCTCGGCGGGTCGGCGTCCACCGACGGCGGGGCCGGCGCACTCCGCGCCCTCGGCGTGAAACTGCTCGACAGGCACGGTCGCGACATCGGCGACGGCGGCGCAGCCCTGTCCGAACTCGACACCGTCGACGTCGACGCGCTGCGGGTGCCCCCGCCCGGCGGCGTGGAACTGCTGTCCGACACCACCGCCGTCCTGTGCCGGTCCCACGGCGCCGCACACGTCTTCGGTCCGCAGAAGGGTGCCGACCCGCAGCTGCGCGACCTTCTCGACACCGCCCTGCAACGGTTCGCGGACCGTCTCGGCACCGTGACAACTATTCGACCGAATGAACCCGGCGCCGGCGCGGCCGGCGGTGCCGGATTCGGTCTCTCGGCCTGGGGCGGGCGCCTCGTCCCCGGTGCGGCGCGCATAGCCGACCTCACCGGCCTCAGCGACGAATTCGGCCGCGCAGACGTCATCGTCACCGGCGAAGGCCGATTCGACGAGACCTCGCTGACCGGCAAACTCGTCGGCTCCGTACTCGCGCGGTGCGCGGACACCAATACCCGATCCGTCGTCGTCGCCGGCCAACTCGCGGCCACCCCACCCGACGCGTCCGTCTCACTGACGGCACTGGCGGGTTCAGCCGAAAACGCCATCGCCGAGACCGAGCGCTGGGCCCGGCACGCAGGTACCGCCGCCGCCGAAATGTTCTGACCTGGAACCCACGCCGCACCGCACGCCCACACCGTTTCGAGGTAGAAGAAGATGACAGTGATCGAGATCGACCCGGCGGCTACATCCCAGATGCACATGGCCGCAACGACATCGACGGGCCCGACTCCCCCGGTCTCCGTCTCCGGACGACGCACGAAGATCGTATG
>NZ_LTCZ01000276.1:0-3452 GCF_001583455.1 Rhodococcus sp. LB1
TGAGCGCCGATGTAGGCGTGCGCTTTGAGTGCCGTGTAGTACTTGGCACCGGGTGCGGGCGCCCGGTACGGGACGTCGAGGATCCAGATCTGCTCCCCGTGCCCCGGGGTGGGTATCAGGGGCTTGGTGCTGACTCGTCTGGGACTGGAGCGTCGCTTGGTGGTCTTGCGTGCGGCCATGCGTGCAGGGTATTCCCAAGGCGGATCGCCGGGGTCGACGACGTCGACTGCGGCGCGTGCGGTTGCGACCGTCGCGGCGGCTGGCACCGAGGAATCGCGTGCTGTCGCGGTGGGGGCGCGGGGCCCGATGCAGGGCGATTATGTACGTCGATAGTCTCGACAGCCTCAGGTTCGGCGGACGGTTCGACTGCCCTCGACGCGGCGGTGCACGCGGTGGCGTGGACGGCGGCGGCGGGCGATGGAGGCGAGCGTGACGGCCGGGCAGGCCAAGGAGGAGGGTGGATGGATGGAGGGGTGTTCACCTGTTGCGAGCAATGATGCGGGCCTTGATCGATCGTCGACCTGACGGGCGGGTAATCATGCGTAAGAAGGGCCTCAAATCACACCTGAATCCGTCTGCTGCGGGCACGCGCGCACACGAACGGGTCGGTCGCTGCAGATCGTTCTGGTGGCCGCAGTGCCTGCGGGGGAGTGGAGTGAGTGCCTCGCCGTCAGTGACCCCACTGGCGGGCCTGGCGACCTCCGCCGGCGAGGAGCCCGTAGGTCGCTGCCGGTCTGTGGGGTGGCCGCTGTGGAAAAACATTTACGCAGCATCTCCAGCGTTTTCCCTGATGAACCTACTTTTCCCTCTGCAGAGCGCGATTTCGGAGTGTCTCGTGCGCCGAGGCCCTTCCTCGCCGACAATCCGGCTGCCGACGGGACGCAGCGGCGCCGGGTCACTGCGATCAACGCCGTTCACACCGAAAACCAGTGCCCGGCACCTGGGCGAGCCGAGACGATTCGCCAACTTATGAACACCGCACAAGCAGAACGCATAGGACGTATCGCGGCGGTCGCCGCGGAGCGAATAGCACGGATCCCGGTAGCGACTCCAGTTGCGGCCTATCGGAATTGGATCGAAGTTGGCTTCCTCGACCGTTACTCCAGCACGGGACTGCTCGCCCGACACCTGGAAAAGGAGGTAGATGTCCGGTTTCGCGGAGTCCGTACGCCGCGACGATCGCCCGCTGATCATGCCCATCGACCGGTGGGGCCACACCCCCTACACGCCGACCCCGTTGGCCGGCCACTCCGTCGCGATCATCGTCCGCGCCCACCTCGCCGGACAGGAACCCGCCCACACATGGCCATCGATGAGGCCGCGCCCCACCCCGGCGCGGCCGGACCCTACACCGAGTCTCGTGGCGATATCAGGTGTTCGTTACTGTCAGTACCGGTATGGGGGAGTGCAGGATCAGTCGCTGGCTGACGCTGCCGAGTAGGGCTTTCCCGACACGGCTGCGGCGTTTGACGCCGATGACGAGTCGTTCGATATCGGGGCGCTCTTGAATGAGGTCGAGAACTGCGACGGCAGGGTCGCGGGCTTCACGTCCAGCGCGATCGAGCACGTCCACGCCACTAACCACTGCGATTTCGGTGGGTGCGAACTCGGTGAGCGACAAGTTGAGCACGAGGAGTTCGGTTCGGAGGCGTTCGGCTTCCTCTTTACCCACGGTGAGGGCGTGGGCGCCTTCTGGTGTGTCGGTTACTGCGACGAGCACGGTCATGGACGGACCCTTCTGTGGGGGTGGTTGCTCATGAGTAGTTCGCGCGGAACTGGTCTTCGAGCTCCTCGAGGGAGCGTCCGCGGGTTTCAGGCACCTGGGTGGTGAAGATCAGTGCGAGAAGACCGAGGCCGGCGAAGATGAAGAAGGTCATCGCGATGCCGATTGCGGCGACAACTGGCGGGAAGAACAGCGCCACCAGGGCGTTGGCGATCCAGAGAACGAAGATGCAGACGCCGATGGCGAAGCTGCGGATCTTGAGCGGGAAGATCTCCGCGAGCATCAACCATGCCAGGGGCCCGATTGTGCCTTGCATGGAGAACACGAACAGGACGACGAAGACAAGGATGCAGTACGCCTTGACGGTGCCGTCCGGCAGCAGCACTGCCGAGAGACCGATGAGCAGGTGGAAGATGGTGATGAGAGCGAAACCGACGAACAGCATGGTGCGGCGGTCGACCTTGTTCATCACCTTCAGCGCAATGGTGATGCCGAGTACGCTGACCAGACCATTGAGGGTGTTCGCGACGATGGCGGCGCTCGACGAGAATCCAGCATCCGCGAGAAGCTGGGTTCCGTAGTACATCACCGAGTTGATGCCGGTGAACTGCTGAAACACCCCGAGTCCGATCCCGATCAGCATCAGTCGGCGGATCCACTTCACGGACAGGTCGATCGGACCGCCGACTTGGGTGAGCTTCTCTTCCTCGGCGAGAGCCTCGACCTCCGCCATTTCTGCCTGCGCGGCTTCCGGTGTGCGGACCTGCTGCAGGACCGAGAACGCGTCGTCGTGACGGCCCTGCGAGATCAGCCACCGCGGGCTTTCAGGCATCCGAAGCATGCCGAACAGGAGAACGATCGCCGGGGCAACGGCGACCAGCAGCATGTACCGCCACACTGAATCGTGCTCCCCCCAGATATTGAAGATGATCGCGTTGATGACGAATGCGGCGAATTGTCCCGAGACGATCATGAACTCGTTGCGTGAGACGATGCTGCCGCGACGCTCGGCGGGGGACATCTCGGCCAAATACACCGGAACGGTTGCTGATGCCCCACCGACGGCGAGACCGAGAATGAAACGGAAGACCGCTAACACCTCCCACGTCGGTGAGAGGACGCAGCCGAGAGTTCCGATCATGAAAATGACCGAGAGCACCAGGATGTTGTGGCGACGGCCGTATCGGTCGGAGAGTCGGCCGCCGATCAGTGCTCCGAATGCCGCGCCGAAGATGAGAATGCTGACCACGAAGCCCTCGGTGAGCGCGGTGAGCCCGAGGTCTTCCTCGAGTGGTTCGAGGGCACCGTTGATGACACCGGTGTCGTATCCGAAGAGCAGACCGCCGAACGTTGCGATGAAGGCGATGAGGCCAAGACGCTTGGAGGGACGGTTGCTGCGAGTGGGACTGGATGTCGCGGCAGTTTCGCGGCCAGAGTCGGTCAACATGAAACACTTCTCCTCGTTGCACTCCATGACAGGAAGTGCGAATTCTGCTGTAGCAGAGACTCTTGTATCGAACCTGGGTGGTCATTTGTCGAGTCTTTGCCGGGCGGCCGGCTGGCGCCGGCGGTAGGACGATCGATGGTCGTCGGCGTTGGTGGAACGAGCCGCGGACCCTGAAGATCAGAGCGGAACCAACGCGAGATCTTGCGGACGAGCGAGCGGACGTCCCGGGCCGGGCGTTCGCCCGACCCGGGCATCGTCGGTCAGTTGTTCTGGGGGAATCCG
>NZ_LTCZ01000277.1:0-628 GCF_001583455.1 Rhodococcus sp. LB1
CGGACGATCGACGACGACAAGATCAAGGATCTGATTACCTCGACCCTCGAAACGACACCGAAGAACGCCACACACTGGTCCACACGATCGATGGCAGAGCATCTCGATATCTCGCAATCGACGGTCTCGAGAGTGTGGCGCGCGTTCGGTTTGGCCCCGCACAAACAGGACTCATGGAAACTGTCGAAGGATCCACTGTTCACGGAAAAGGTCCGTGACGTCGTCGGCCTGTACATGAACCCGCCCGAGCGGGCTCTGGTGCTCTGCGTCGACGAAAAAACTCAGATCCAAGCACTGGACCGGACCCAACCGATATTCCCGATGCTTCCCACCACCCCGCAACGCGCCAGTCACGACTACGTCCGCAATGGCACCTCGAGCCTGTACGCCGCTCTCGATATCGCCTCGGGGAAGGTGATCGGATCACTCCATTCACGCCACCGCGCACAAGAATTCATCGCATTTCTCCGCAAGATCGACGCTCAGGTGCCCGACGATCTCGATGTCCACCTCGTGATGGACAATGCATCGACGCACAAGACTCCCGCGGTCAAACGATGGCTTCTCGCGCACCCGCGCTTCGTCAGCCACTTCACACCGACCAGCTCATCGTGGATGAACCTCGTCG
>NZ_LTCZ01000278.1:0-5334 GCF_001583455.1 Rhodococcus sp. LB1
CCGATCTGTCGACGTCGTTTCCGGCGACTTGGCCGAGGCGGGAGATCGTTCGCTGCTCGAACACGTCACGCGGAGTGAACGCGATTCCCGCACTCCGTGCCCGGGAGGCCAATTGGATCGCCATGATGCTGTCGCCGCCGAGCGCGAAGAATGACTCGTCCACACCGAAATCGGACGTCCCGAGGATGTCGGAGTAGAGGGCGTGGAGTGTGCGTTCGCGCTCACTGCCGGGGGCGGTCCGGGAACGGGACCGGAGGCTGTACTCGGGGAGGGCCGTGCGGTCCAGCTTGCCGGACGGGGTCAGCGGAATGTGGGAGAGCACGACGACGGCGGCCGGCACGAGATGCGGGGGCAGTTCGGCGGCGAGGAACGACAGCAGCTCCTGCTCGGCCAGGGTGCCGGCGCCCACCACATACGACACGAGCTGATCGCCGGCCGTCTGCGAGCGAATCACGGTGACGGCGAAACGCACCGCCGGATGCCGGCGGAGTGTCGCGTCGATCTCGCCGGGTTCGACGCGTAGACCCCGGAGGTTCACCTGTTCGTCGCTGCGTCCGAGATATTCGAGTTCGTGGTGGCGGGTCCAGCGGGCCGTGTCGCCGGTGCGGTACATGCGGGTGCCCGGTGATCCGTACGGGTCGGCGACGAACCGTTCCGACGTCTGCCGGGCGTTGCGGTGGTACCCGCGGGCCAGGGCGGTCCCCGCGACGTACAGCTCGCCGACCACACCGACGGGGACCGGACGGAGACGGTGGTCGAGGACCACGGCCCTCGTTCCGTGGATCGGCCGGCCGATGGTGACCGGTCCGGACTCGGCGAGAGGCGCGCTGACGGTCGCCAGGACGGTGGTCTCGGCCGGACCGTACGCGTCGATCATCCGGCATCGGGACGCCCACCGAGACAACAGTTCCGGTGAACAGTTTTCACCGGCGACGACGAGTGTGCGCAGACCTCCGACCTCGCCGGGTTCCATCGACGCCAGGACCGACGGGGTGATCACCGCGTGGGTGACGTGTTCGGTGGTCATCAGCTGCGCCAGCAGGGATCCACCGAACACCGCGGGCGGGGCGATGACGAGAGCAGCGCCGGAGCCGAACGCCATCAGCATCTCGAAGACGGAGGCGTCGAAGCTCGGCGATGCGACATGCAGAACCCTCGCCGCACTGTCGAGGTCGAGTCGGGTGCGCTGCGCGGAGACCAGATTGGCGATCCCGCGGTGCGTGACCACGACTCCCTTGGGAACTCCGGTGGATCCGGACGTGTAGATGAGGTAGGCGGCGTCGTCGAGTCGTATTGCCGGCGTCGGGAAATCGTGGACGTTCGAGGTGCCTGCCTCGTCGAGCAGTAGCCACTCGATGCCGTCCGGCAATGTGGTTGCGTACTCCGTGGAGGTCAACCCGACTGCGGCGTGGGAGTCGTCGAGCATGTGCCGAATACGGGGGATCGGGTAGTTCGGATCCACCGGCAGGAAGGCGGCCCCCGTTTTGGCGACGGCCCAGACCGCGCAGACGTCGTCGGAGGATCGAGGCAGAGCCACCGCGACGATGTCGCCGGACCCGACGCCGAACCGTGCCAGCGTCGCAGCGATCCGATCCGATCGGCCGTCGAGTTCGCGGTAGCTGATCGTGCGGCCGGCGCTGACGACGGCGGTCGCGTCCGGATGCTGTGCGGCGGAGGCGCGGAACACGTCGGCGAGCGTGACCGGGACGCTGTCGGGAGGTCCGGGGAAGGGGACCAGCGCCCCGGTTTCGTTCTCGGTGAGGACCGGGAGTTCCCCGATCGGGTGGGCGGCATCGGCGTCGAGGAAGTGCCGGAAGTATCGCAGAAATCTCGTGTGGTGCCCCTCGAGTTCGTCCTGCGAATACAGTCGCGGGTTCGCCTTGAAATCGAGGTGCACACGTCCGCGGGGACCGTACCGGTACAGGTTCACCAGGAGGTCTTCGATCGGACCCGAAGACAGCACATGCAATTGGCTCCGCAGCGAGCCGAGTTCCAACTCCTCGGGGAACAGCATGATGTTGACGGCGGGGCCGAACAGTCGCGGCCCGGACAGCGCGCTTCCCAGATCTGCGCGGATGTCCTCGTGCCGGTACCGCTGATGCCGCAGGGCGCCCGACATCACGAGGCGCGTGCGGGACACCAGATCGCCGATGGTCGCCGCCCCCGCGGACGTGATGCGCAGCGGCACCACGTTGGACACCATCCCGCCGGACCGGCGCAGCGCCGCCGTCGTGCGGGCCGACACCGGGAGATCGAGCGTGACGTCGTCCTCTCCGGTCATTCGCGCCAGATAGCCCGCGACCGCGCAGACGGTAAGCACCGCAGGATTGACGCCGTGCGCTGCCGCGCACTTCTCGAGTTGGTCGACGACCTCGGTGGTCAACGTTCCGCTGACGTCCCGGGAACCGGCGGTCGCAGGCGCGGAGCCGCGCGCGAGGGTGCTCGCGTGGGTGACACCGCGCATCTTCTCGGTCCAGTACTCCCGGTCGGACTCCCGGCGGGCGGAGTTGCGGTAGTCGGTCTCGAGTTCGTGGATGCGCCGAAGGCTGAGGGGCCTGCTCGCGGGTGGGGGCAGTCCGTGCACCGCGGCGGTGTAGAGCGCGGCGATCCGGTAGACCATCGTGACGGACCCGAAACCGTCCATCGCGATGTGGTGGGCGCGCGAATACCAGAAGTAGTGGTCGTGTCCGACGTGGAGAAGGAAAGAGACGGTCAGGCGGTCACGCTGGACGTCGATCGGATCGGCGGTTTCGGTGCGCATCCACGCGTGCGCCGCCGCCTCGGGGTCCGGCGTGTCCCGGAAGTCGAGGTAGCCGACGGGAGCGTCCAGGCTCGGTTCCACCCATTGCAGCGGTTGCCCGTCGGCCGCGGAGATCTGCAGGAAGAACGACTCGAACTCGGCGGCCGCTCGCACACACGAGGACGTCAAGACGCTCCGGTCGAGATCGCCGTGGATGTCGACGTACTGGGCGACCGACACCGGAACCGCGGGGTCGACGTGCTGCGCGAGCCACATCCCCGTTTGCGCGGGTGACAGGGGGAACGCGCGCGCCGACGAGTCTCCGGGACCAACCGAGGTCGGTGAACTCATCGCTGACTTCTCTCACGCATACGTCCCCGCACGACGCTGCTTGCTGGGGTGCCTCCATTCAGGAGTCTGCCCCAGTTTTCTAGGAGATTGCTTAGAAACGTCTAGATAGTGCTACTGCCGGTTGCAGTTGTGCGGTCACGCCACCTCATCCTCTCCGCCGGCAGCGACTTTCCGCAGGCCGCGGTAGGCGCCCTCCGGCGTCTGCCGCCCCGCGACCACTGCCTCGACCTCGGCGGCGATGGGCATGTCCACGTTGTAGTCGCGGGCCAGTTCCATCACGGTGGGAGCGGTCTTCACACCCTCGGCCACCTGCCCCAGCTTGGCGACGGCCTCGTCGACCGTCATGCCGCGGGCAATGAACTCGCCCACCCGCCGATTGCGCGAACTCGGGCTCATACAGGTGGCGATCAGGTCTCCGACCCCGGTCAGCCCCGCGAACGTCCGCGGGTTCGCGCCCATCGCCTCACCCAGCCGGGTCATCTCGGCCAACCCTCGCGCCAGGACCATCGCGCGCGTGTTGTCGCCGACGTCCAGTCCGTCGGCCATGCCCGAAGCGATGGCCACGATGTTCTTCAGCACGCCACCGAGTTCGCAGCCCAGCACATCGGTGTTCCGGTACACGCGGAACACGGCGGACGCGAACAACGGCTGCAACGCGGTGGCCACCCGGACGTCCTGGGTGGCGACGACCGACGCCGCGGCGAGTCCGTCGACAATCTCCCGCGCAATGTTCGGGCCTGCCAGAAGCCCGACCGGATGCCCGGGCAGGCACTCGGCGATCACCTCGGTGGGTCGCAGCCGCGTTCCCGGCTCCAGCCCCTTCGCCAGCGACAGCACCGGCACCCACGCCCGCACCTCGTTGGCGATCTGAGCGAGAGTGCTGCGGACCGCGTGCGACGGCACCCCGACCACGAGAACGTCGGCTTCCTGTGCCGCCTCCACCAGGTCGGCTGTGGAGCGCATGGAGTCGGGGAGTGGGCGGTCGCCGAGATACCGAGAGTTGCGGTGCTCGTCGTTGATCTCGTCGGCCGTGTCCGAGTTCCGCGCCCACAGCAGGGTCGGTGTGTTGTGGGCGGCGAGACCTGCCACCGTCGTTCCCCACGACCCGGCGCCGAGCACGACGACGCGTACCGGGCGGGCCATTACCGATCACCCATCGTGTTGATGCTGTCCATGACATCCAGCCTGGCACTTGCCGGGCGTTCACGAAGCTGATTCGGCAAGTCACTGCGGCCGCTAGCATCCATTCATGCGTGGACGAATTGCAGGACTTGCAGCATGTGTCGGTGTGCTCGTCTCCATGGCAGCAGGCGAAGCGCACGCTGCGCCCCCGCCGCTCGACGACGTGGCGGCAGTGCGAGCCGCCCTCCAGTCGGCCGCCATGCCGATCAGCACCCGCACCGCACAGTCGATCACGACCACCGTCGAGCGCGTCGCCACCGGTACACCGCGATACAACTACTTCCCGCGATCGGTTCATCTCGTCGAGGGCGCAGCCCAGCCGTTCCTGTACGACACCACCGCTGCGGACTGCCTCCCTGCCGGTTTCGGAGAGCAGAACGATTCGGTCGGTATCGCTCGAGCGATTGCCGGCCCCGCCGTCGACGAAAACCTGCCTGTCCCTGTCATTCCGCCGGGGAAGGTCAACGTCTTCTTCAGCGGGATCAACACGGCAATGTCGTCGCCGCTGCAGGCCGATCTCGTGGAGGTCGCCTGGCTGAACCTCACCACCATGCAGTCGGGAAGAGCGCCGCTGTATCAGGAGCGACCGGCCGACTACATCGTCACGCTGTCCAACACCCTCGAGACAGGCAGGGGCACAATCGTGTTCGTCGTCTTCGGGAGCATCCTCGACAACACCAGCCGAGCATTGCCGCCGTGTGATTACGCCCCGGTGGTCGGCGTCGTTCAGGCCTGATCGCGCTGTCATGAGGCACGCAAGCGCGCGATCAGTACCGCCTCGACCTCCGACTGTCGTGCCGCGGCCGGGAGCGGCGGGGCCGCAGATCGGTAGTGGTGTCCGGTCGGGGTGCCGAGGTCGATGAGGTGGGTGCGGGCGGGGTTGTGCACGGGTCGGGCCGTCCAGCCTGGTGCTTCCTTCGCGTAATTGCAGGCCTCACAGAGCCCGGACCCGTTGTCCGCCGTCGTGGCACCGGATTCTCGGCGTGAACGTATGTGGTCGCGATGCCGGATCGGGGCATCGCACCACGGGGTTCGGCACGTCCGGTCGCGGAGGTCGATCA
>NZ_LTCZ01000279.1:0-14809 GCF_001583455.1 Rhodococcus sp. LB1
CTCAAGGTCGTCGACGACCTGAATGCCGCGGTCGAGCACATCGACCGCTACGGAACCGGCCACACCGAGGCCATCGTGACCTCCGACCTCGCGGCCGCCCGGGAGTTCACCGCCCGCGTCGACGCCGCCGCCGTCATGGTCAACGCGTCCACCGCCTTCACCGACGGCGAGCAGTTCGGTTTCGGCGCCGAGATCGGGATCTCCACGCAGAAACTGCACGCGCGTGGCCCGATGGGGCTCCCCGAACTGACCTCCACCAAGTGGGTCGTCTGGGGTGACGGGCACACCCGCCCGGTCTAGACCGCCGCCGACCCCCCTTCCCTCAAGCCCCTCTGAAAGGAGCGAGCGTGGACCGCGCACTGCCCACCACGACGCCGTTCTTCGCGAGCGTCGACGACGTCATCGCTCGGCTCGCCGAAACCGGGTACCTGTCCGACAAGGGCACCGCGACCGCGGTGTTCCTCGCGGACAGGCTCGGAAAACCCCTGCTCATCGAGGGTCCCGCCGGAGTCGGTAAGACCGAACTCGCCCGCGCCGTCGCCGAGACCACCGGCGCCGAGCTGGTGCGATTGCAGTGCTACGAGGGCGTCGACGAGGCACGCGCGCTGTACGAGTGGAACCACGCGAAGCAGATCCTGCGCATTCAGGCGGGCAGCGACCACAGCTGGGACTCCACCAAGGCGGACGTCTTCTCGGAGGAGTTCCTGCTGTCGCGGCCACTGCTGACCGCGATCCGGCGCGAGGACCCGACGGTGCTGCTGATCGACGAGACCGACAAGGCCGACGTCGAGATCGAGGGCCTGCTCCTCGAGGTGCTCAGCGATTTCGCGGTCACCGTCCCCGAACTGGGCACCATCACGGCTACGCGCAAGCCGTTCGTCGTCCTCACCTCGAACGCCACCCGCGAACTGTCGGAGGCACTCAAGCGCCGCTGCCTGTTCCTGCATCTCGACTTCCCCGACGCCGAACTCGAGCGGCGGATCCTCGCGAGCCGGGTGCCGGAGCTGCCCGAGGCAGTAGCCGAGCAGCTGGTCAGGACCATCCGCGTGCTGCGCGGCATGCAGCTGAAGAAGCTGCCGTCGGTCGCCGAGACCATCGACTGGGGTCGCACACTCCTGGCGCTCGGGCTCGACACCCTCGACGACGACGCCGTGCGCGCCACGATGGGTGTCGTCCTCAAACACCAATCCGACCAGCTACGGGCCGCTGCCGAGCTGCGACTGAACTGAAGGACTCCCCCATGGCTGCTGGTGGTCCACTCGCGTCCCGGTCGAAGCCGGGCGGTCCCGCGGCGCCGCACGGGCTGCCGGGGCATCTCGTCGACTTCGTCGAGGCGTTGCGGCGGCGCGGCATCATGGTCGGACCGTCCGAGACGGTCGACGCCGGTCGGGTGATGTCGGTCCTCGATCTGCTCGACCGCGAATCATTGCGCGAGGGTCTCGCGTGCGCGCTGCTGCGGCGACCCACCCACCGGCCGACGTTCGACGCGCTGTTCGAACTCTGGTTCCCGGCGGCGGTCGGAAGCCGGGCGGACGGGGCCATCGACACGAGTCTGCCGCGGAACGCGAAGGGTGAGATCGACTACGAGGCGCTACGTGAGCTGATCGTCGAACTCCTCACCGACGGGTCGCCGGAGGCGATCGAGCTCACCGAGCTCCTGACCGCGCAGATGGTCGAGGAACTCGGGCAGTACCAGTCGGCGAACGGCCCGTCGTTCTCCGCGTACCAGGCGCTGCGGGACGTCGCGCCGGAAACCCTGCTGAAGAAGATCCTCGACGGACTCCTGGGCAACCAGCAGGACGGCGAAGCCAGAACGACGGAAAGCTATGAATCCGAGGTGGCCAAGCGCACCGCCGCCCAGCGGATCGCCGACTTCCGGAAGATGATCGAGACGGAGACGCGGCGACGGTCGGCCGAGAACCTCGGCAAGGAACGGGTGGCGTCGTACGGCGTGCCTCGACTGGCCGAGGAAGTCGACTTCCTGCGCGCGTCCGACGCCGAACTGACGGCGCTGAAACGCAACGTCACCCCGCTGGCCCGGTTGCTCGCCAGCCGCCTGGCCGTGCGGCGCAGCCGCAACCGGGCCGGTTCGATCGACCTGCGCCGAACCCTGCGCAAGTCGATGTCCACCGGCGGTGTGCCCATCGACCTCGTCCAGCGCAAGCCCCGGCGGGCGCGCCCCGAACTGGTCGTGATGTGTGACGTGTCGGGTTCGGTCGCGGGTTTCAGCCACTTCACCCTGCTGCTCGTTCACGCGCTGCGCGAGCAGTTCTCCCGGGTGCGGGTGTTCGCGTTCATCGACACCACCGACGAGGTCACCCGCTTCTTCGACGCGGGAGCCGACCTCGGCAGCGCTATGTCGCGGATGATCCGGGAAGCCGACCTGGTCGGCTACGACGGGCACTCCGACTACGGCAACGCGTTCGGGGTGTTCGCCGAACGGTTCACCCAGAGCATCACGTCGCGGACGTCGCTGCTGGTGCTCGGCGACGGCCGCAACAACTACCGCGACCCGAATCTGGAGGCCCTGGCCCGGCTCGTGTCGGTGGCGAAGCACGCGCACTGGCTCAACCCGGAGCCCCGCGGTCAGTGGGGAACGGGCGACTCGGCGGCGAAGGTGTACAACGAGGTCATCAGCATGCACGAATGCCGATCCGCTCAGCAGCTGGCGTCGGTGGTCGCCGGGTTGCTGCCGGTGTGAACACGTAAGCTCGTCACTCGTGGAACAGGGAGCAGCGGGCGCGCGTCGGCGCCGCCTGGGAGTCATGGGCGGCACCTTCGACCCCATTCATCACGGTCACCTCGTGGCAGCCAGTGAGGTGGCAGATCGATTCAGCCTCGACGAGGTCGTCTTCGTGCCCACCGGCCGGCCCTGGCAGAAGCAGGGCAAGGGCGTCAGCCCGGCCGAGGACCGGTACCTGATGACGGTCATCGCCACCGCGTCGAATCCGCGTTTCTCCGTCAGCCGGGTGGACGTCGACCGGGAGAAGGTCACCTACACCGTCGACACTCTGCGTGATCTGCGCAGCTACCACCCGGACGCCGAGCTGTACTTCATTACCGGTGCGGACGCCCTGGCGAGTATCCTGTCCTGGCAGGACTGGGAGGAACTGTTCTCGCTGGCGAAGTTCGTCGGGGTGTCGCGCCCGGGATTCGATCTCAACACCGAACATCTGGCCGGTCACCTGGACGCGTTGCCGGAGGACGCGGTCACGCTGATCGAGATCCCGGCTCTGGCGATCTCCTCGACGGAATGTCGGCGGCGTGCCAGTCGACACCGTCCTGTGTGGTACCTCGTGCCGGACGGTGTGGTCCAGTACATCTCCAAACGGAACCTGTACCGGCCACCGGACTCCGAGCGCCTCGACGGCGCGACGACGATGTCCGAACCGGCCCCGGACAAGACCAAGAGTTAGTCAGCACTTTTCGAACCGAACTGGGAGAACATCGCGTGAGCGCAACGACCGAAGCCATCGAGATGGCACGCATCGCGGCAGTGGCTGCCGACGAGAAGCTGGCCTCCGATGTGGTGGTGCTCGATGTTTCCGAGCAGCTGGTCATCACCGACTGCTTCGTCATCGCCTCCGCCCCCAACGAGCGACAGGTCAACGCGATCGTCGAGAACATCGAGGATCGACTGCGTGAGGCAGGTCACAAGCCGGTGCGGCGCGAGGGTACCCGCGAAGGCCGTTGGGCACTGCTCGATTTCGTCGACGTCGTGATCCACGTCCAGCACAACGAGGAGCGCAACTTCTACGCACTCGACCGGCTGTGGAAGGACTGCCCGACCGTGCCCGTCGAGGGTCTCGGGCTGCACGGCCCGGCCGACGCGAACGGTGCGGGCACCGCCGCCGAGGCGGAGGAGTCCGAGCTGTGACGGATGCCCCCCGCGCCCCGCGACGTCTGATCCTGCTCCGCCACGGGCAGACCGAGTACAACGCCGACAACCGCATGCAGGGTCAGCTCGACACCGAACTGTCGGAGCTGGGGCGGTCGCAGGCCCGCGCCGCCGCCACCGCGCTCGTCGGGCGCAGACCGATCTCCATTGTCTCCTCCGATCTGCGGCGGGCCTACGACACCGCGGTGGAGGTGGGCGACAACGCCGGTCTGCCGGTGCAGATCGACGAGCGTCTCCGCGAGACGCATCTCGGTGACTGGCAGGGGCTCACGCACCTCGACGTCGACGCGCGCGCACCCGGCGCGCGCGCCACGTGGCGCGGCGACGCGACGTGGGCACCGCCCGGCGGGGAGAGTCGCATCGACGTCGCCCGCCGCAGCAAGCCGGTGGTCGCCGAACTCCTCGAGAAGCACGAGGACTGGGCGGAGAAGCCGGTGGTCCTGGTCGCGCACGGCGGTTTGATCGCCGCGCTGACCGCCGCCCTGCTGGATCTGCCCGTCGACCGCTGGCCGGTGCTGGGAGGGCTGGGCAACACCAGCTGGGTGCAGCTGAGTGCGTACGGAAACCCCGATTCGCTCAACTGGCGCCTCGACGTGTGGAACGCTTCTGCGAGTGTGGCCAGTGACGTCCTCTGACGTGGATGCCGGTTCCGGGGAACGCCCCGTCCTGCTCGTGCTCGCCGATTCGCTGTCGTACTACGGACCCAAGGGCGGTCTCCCGTCCGATCACCCGGACATCTGGCCCAATATCGTTGCACGTCAACTCGGTTGGGATGTCGAGTTGGTGGCGCGGATCGGCTGGACCAGCCGCGACGTGTGGTGGGCGCTGACCCAGGACCCACGCGTGTGGTCGGCGGTTCCCCGCGCCGGTGCCGTCGTGTTCGCGGTCGGTGGCATGGACTCCCTTCCGTCCCCGCTCCCGACGGCGCTGCGGGAACAGTTACGTTACGTCCGCCCGCCCGCGCTGCGCCGCGTCGTGCGGGCCGGCTACCAGTGGCTTCAGCCCAGGCTGTCCCCGCTGGGGTGGCCGGTGGCGTTGCCCCCGCGGCTGAGTGTCGAATATCTGGAGAGCTCACGGGCGGCGCTCGAGTACATGCGCCCCGAGTTGCCCGTCATCGGGACCCTGCCGTCCGTGCATCGCAGCGAGGCCTACGGCAAGGTGCATGCGGGTCGCCCCGGTGCCGTTGCCGCCATCACCGCGTGGTCGGAGGAGAAGAACGTGCCCCTCGTCGACCTCGCGGAGGCGGTGCGCGCCAACGTCTTCAGCGATCAGGGTAATCCGGACGGCATCCACTGGGGCTGGGACGGACACATCGAGGTGGCCGCGGCGATGCTGACCGCGCTCCGCGCGGCGGGAGTCGTTCCCGACTCCGCCGAGGGTGCGGTTCCGGCCGACCCGGTGTCGAGCGGAGCCGAGTAGTCCGATGCCCGTCGTCGTCGTCACCGATTCTTCGGCCTCGATCCTGCCCGAACTCGTCGAGCAGTACGGGATCCAGGTGGTCCCGCTCCATGTCCTCAGCGGCGGCCAGGATTTCCGGGAGGGCATCGACGCGCTCCCCGAGGATCTTGCCGGTGTCACCACGTCTGGCGCGTCCCCGAGCGAGCTGTCCGAGGCGTACGCGACAGCGCTGGAGCTGAGTGAGGGCGCAGGCGTTCTCGCGGTCCACATCTCCCGGCAGCTGTCCGGTACGTGGGAGGCAGGCCGCCAGGCGGCGCAGGAATTCGACGGCCGGGTGCGGATCGTCGACTCCCAGTCCGCCGGAATGGGATTGGGCTACCCGGTCCTCGAGGCCGCGCGGGCCGCGAAGGACGGTGCCAACCTCGAGACGGCGTACCGGCGGGCGGTCGACGTCGCGAGCCGCGGGCGTTGCCTGATCGTCGTCGACAGGCTCGATCAGTTGCGTCGCGGAGGCCGCATCGGCACCGCCGCCGCGCTGCTCGGCACCGCACTGGCGATGAAACCGGTGCTGCATCTCGTGGACGGCCGGCTGGTTCTGAAGGAGAAGACGCGCACCTCGACCAAGGCGATGGCCAGGATGGTCGACGCCGCGGTGGAGCTGGCAGGTCTGGACAGGACGGCCGTCGCTGTGCATCACATGCACGCCCCGCAGCGCGCCGAAGCGGTGGCGCAGCAGCTGAAGGACCGGATTCCGCAGGTCAGTGACCTCGTCGTCACCGAATTCAGCTCGGTGATCGGTGCCCACGTCGGGGTGGGCGCCATCGGCATCGTGCTGTGCCCGGAACCCGCCCTGCACCACGAAGACCGCGATTCATCCACAACTTCGCACTGATCCACAGGCCGATTCGGAAAGCCTGGTCGTCGCGGCGATTCCATGGACGGCGCACTCTACCGTCGCGTCCATGGGCATCAGGGAAGAACGTTCGAGGGGCCGGACCCGGCTCGCGTTCCTGACGTCGGGGGAACGCGACGCGGTGCCACCCGACACACCGGCGGCGCCGGAGTGGCTGGCCGAGCCGAGCGGGACCGTCCTCGACGGCGACGCGACGTGGTCCGCCGAACGCCGCCGGGGCGGATTCTCGCTGCCGGACCGGTGGCGGGACGCACGATTCGATCCCGGGCGGTCCGGGGCGTTGGTGCTGATCGTGGTGGGAATCGTCGTCGCGACGGCCACCGTGCTGGGCGTGCGCAGCGATCGGCCGGAGACGCAGTCCGTTCCGTCGTTACCCGCCGCCGGAGTGCATTCCCTGACTCCGGCCCCGGCGACGACGACTCCCGCCGCGGCGGCGTCGGCACCCGCCCCGGCGGAGGAGATCGTCGTCAGCGTCGTGGGACTGGTGGCGTCGGCCGGTCTCGTCCGGTTGCCACCGGGCTCCCGGGTCGCGGACGCTCTCGCCGCTGCCGGGGGAGTGCGCGACGGCGGTGACACCCTCGGATTGAATCTGGCTCAACGACTTTCGGACGGCGATCAGGTGCTCGTAGGTGCCGCGACCACCCAGGCGCCACCGAGCGCGGTGGGCGGTGCCTCCGCGGGATCGCCGGGGACCGCAGGCGCAGCGGCCGCCACGGGCGGAGGGCTCGTGAACCTCAACACGGCGACCGAGACGGAACTCGACGCACTTCCCGGTGTCGGGCCCGTCACGGCGGCGGCGATCGTCGCGTGGCGCACGACCAATGGCAAATTCACCGACATCTCGCAACTGGGGGAGGTGGACGGGATCGGGCCGGTGCGGCTGGAGAAGCTGCGCGGCCAGGTAACGCTGTGATGCCCGACGACGAACCGCGGCTCCTCGACCTGCGGCTTATTCCGTTCGCCGGGATATGTTGGGCCGCAACGCTGATCGGTATCCTCGGAGGCTCCCGGGCGGCGTGGGGCCTCGTGGCGACGCTGTCGGGAGCGGCGGTTCTCCTCGCCGCGGGATGCGCCCTGCGGGGGCCGGGGCGGTGGACGGCCGGGACGTTGGCGGTAGTGCTGTTCGGGTCCTGCTGCGCTGCAGGGGTGGCCTGGCGGGTCCAGGCCGTGGAACGGCACCCGATGACCGAACTCGCCCGGAACGAGACGTGGGTGACGCTCGTCGTCACCCTTGCCGACGATCCCCAGGAGATCGCCGGCTTCGGACGAACCGTCCTCGTGAACGCGAACGTCGTCGAGATCCGCAGGGCCACCGAGACGATCCACTCGGGCGGTGCGGTGGTCGTCCTCGCCCCGGCGGACGGGTGGCTCGGGCTCCTGCCGGGGCAGGATGTGGTCGTGCGCGGTCAGGTGAGCCCTCCGCGGCACCGAGACCTGAGCCTGGCCGCGGTCCGGGTGTCCGGACCGCCCGCGGACGTCGGTCCCGCGCCACCGCAGCAGCGGTGGGCAGGCGCCCTGCGTGCGCGGTTCGCCGCTGCCGCCGCCGTCCTGCCTGCCGACGAGGCAGGACTGTTGCCGGGGCTGGTTGTCGGCGACACCTCGGCGCTGCCCCGGGAGGTGAAGGACGACTTCACCACGACCGGACTGACGCATCTCACGGCGGTGTCCGGGGCGAACGTCAGCATCCTGCTGGGAGCGGTGCTGCTCCTGGTCCGAGGGGTGGGGCTCGGTCCTCGCGCGGGTGCGGCGCTGGCCGCCGCGGCGCTGATCGCATTCGTGGTGATCGCGAGACCGTCACCCAGCGTGCTGCGCGCCGCGGCGATGGGCTCGGTCGCCCTGCTGGCGCTCGTGACCGGACGGCGGAAACAGGCGATGCCCGCGCTGGCGGGCGGTGTCATCGCCCTGGTGGCGTGGTCACCGGAGTTGGCGGTGGACTTCGGCTTCGTTCTCTCGGCGACCGCCACTGCGGGGCTGATCGTGATCGCGCCGGTTGGGGTCGACGTGCTGGTGGGCCGCGGCTGGCCGCGGGCGGTGGCCGAGACGGTGGCGGTATCCGTCGCCGCCTTCGCCGTCACCGCTCCGATCGTGGCCGCGATGGCGGGGACGGTGAGCCTGGTGTCAATCTGCGCGAACATCCTGGTCGCCCCCGTGGTCGGCGTGATCACCGTGGCCGGAGCGGTCACCGCGCTGATCGCGGGGGTCAGTGTTCCCGTCGCGGAAGTGGTGGTGCGCGTGACCCAGTGGCCGCTGTGGTGGCTCGTCACCGTGGCCGAGCGGGGCGCGCGGATTCCGGGTGCCTCGATTCCGGTGCCCTCCGGGCCCGCTGGTGCGGCGATCGTCCTCGGTGCAGTCGTGGCGCTCGGTGTGACGCTGCGCAGGCGCGGACCCCGGCTGGTGCTGGCGGGAATCGCGATCGGTGTGCTGGTGGTGTGGGCGCCGATCTGGCCGTCGTCGCTGGGTCGCTTTGTGTGAGCGCGTCCGGATCCGGGAAACCTGCGCAGAACTCGAGGAAAGGGACGACGACATGCAGGTGGGGTTCAAGCTGATGGCCGAGACGTTCGATCCGCGGGAGATCGTGCGGCAGGCGGTGGAGGCCGAACAGGCCGGCTTCGACTTCGTCGAGGTGAGCGATCACTATCACCCCTGGCTCTACAGTCACGGTCATTCGGGATTCGTGTGGTCGATGCTCGCGGCCGCCGCGGCACGGACCGACCGGATCGGTCTGGCGACCGGCGTCACCTGCCCGTTCGTCCGATATCACCCCGCGATCATCGCGCAGGCCGCGGCCACGACCGCCGTCCTCAGCGAGGGCCGGTTCACCCTGGGACTCGGTTCGGGGGAGCGGCTGAACGAACATGTCGTCGGTGGCGGTTGGCCGTCGGTGACCATCCGGCACCAGATGCTCCGTGAGGCGATCGACATCATCCGCCTGCTGTGGTCGGGTGGCTACCACTCGTACGAGGGCAAGCACCTCACCCTCGACGACGCGCGCGTCTTCGATCTCCCCGACGTGCCGCCCACGATAGCAGTCGCGGCGGGTGGCACGGAGGCCGTCGGGATCGCCGCGGAACTCGGCGACGGACTCTTCGCCACCGAAGCGGATCCGGACCTCGTGAAGGCCTATGCCGGGGCCGGTGGGTCGGGGCCGAAATACGGGGAGGTACCCCTCGCGTGGGCGCGTGACGAGGAATCCGCGGTCGAGTCGGCGCATCGGTTGTTCCGGTTCGGGTTGACCGGATGGAAGGTTCAAGCGGAACTGCCGAATCCGATCAACTTCGAGGCGGCGGCGTCGTCGATCCGCACCGAGGACGTCCGAGAGGCCATGGCGTGCGGTCCGGACGTCCGGCGGCACCTCGAGGTGGCAGGCACTTTCGTCGATGCCGGGTTCGATCATCTGGCGCTGATCAACGCGGGGCCGGACGTCGACGGCTTCTTCGAATTCTTCGCCAACGAGTTGAGTGAGCCGCTGCGGGCGCTGACAACTTCCTGATATATGCTGTGCCGCTGTGACTTTCGTCTCCGGAGCGCGCCGCTCGGCACGCTCGGCCGCACGGCGGCGGAACGACTTCTGTATCGTTTCGACTTCGATTCCCGATGTGCGTATGCGACACCGAAACACCGACTACCATCCGGTGGCAGATGTTGAGGTGAACGGTCTTGGAACGCACCCGCATTGGAGGGCGAATGTCGGAATCGGAGCGGACAGATCTCGATGTGGACGACGAGCTCGACGCCGGGCAGGTGTGGAGAGCGCAACGGGTCGTTGCTGCCCAGTCACTCGACGCCGAAGACTGCCGCATGCTCCTGTCCATGCTCGGCATTGCGGGTAACCCCGATGCGCCGGAGGTGGGCTGACCGACAGCGGTCAGGTCACCTTCCGGTGATGGTGAGCGACGATTTCCTGCGCCACCGTCGCCAGTTTGAGATTCATGTCCTGCGAGGTGGTGCGGAGAATCTCCATCGCCTGAGTCTCGGGAATGTTGTGGAACGCCATCAGCAGACCCACGGCCTTCCCGATTTCACGGTTGCTGGCCAGGCCTGCCCGCAGTGTCTCGGCCTCGGCGTGCTCGTGGACGGCCGCCAGTGCCACCGCCGCGAACGATGCGAGCATGATGCCCTGCTCGACGGACGTGGTGTCGAGGGCTCCCGCCGTGTCGGAGAACAGATTGAGGGCGCCGACCTTGCGCCCGAGGATCACGAGGCGGAATCCGGCCGCACCGCGCACCGGCGTGTGGGCCAGGACCCGCGCCGACAGCCGCGGCCACTGCGACGTGGTGGAGAGGTCCGTCTCGAACTGGGGCGTGTCGCTGACGATGGCATCGACGCACGGTCCCTCGTTCTCGTCGCGCTCGTACTCGTCGACGCGGGCGGCCACGTCGTCGCTGGCCGCGGCCGTCACGTAGCGGGATCCCTCCCGGAGCATGAGGCTCGCGTGGTCACAGCCCTCGACGAGTAGTGGCGCGGCGTCGCAGATGGCTTGGTGAACGTGCCCGAAATCCTGGCCCGCGTAGAGAAGATCGGCGAGGGTCGCGAACGTCGCGGCCGACCTGCCGACAGCCTGCGAGCGCGTCGTATCGGGCACTGTGTCTCGCATCGGTTCCTCCAGCGTGCGGGCATGTGCCCGGCTCACTGATTCAGTCTGCCAGAGAGGGCGGTCGCCGCAGGTCCGGGCCGGAGGAATTCCCGATCGGACTCCGGGGGCGGTCGTCCCGGGCGAAGATGGCGGCATGGTTTCGCGCACCGAGGACCCACAGGTGACCATCGGCCAGGGGACGCTGCGGGGTGTCCGCCTCGACGGCGTCCGGTCATGGAAAGGCATTCCCTACGCCGCACCGCCGGTCGGCGAGTGGCGGCTCCGCGCCCCGCGCGCGCCCGAACCGTTCGCCGGGGTGCGCGACTGTTCCCGGTTCGGTCCGATCGCACCGCAGAACGAGCACGGCCCGCTGCCCATCGATCCCGGTCTGACCATCGACGAGGACTGCCTCACCCTGAACGTCTTCGCCCCCGCGACGGACACGGAGCGACCGCGGCCGGTGATGGTGTGGATCCACGGCGGGGCGTATTACCTCGGTTCGTCCGGGCAGCGCATGTTCGATCCGAGTCGTCTGGTCGAACGCGGCGACGTCGTGGTCGTCACGTTCAACTACCGGCTCGGTGCGCTGGGGTTCCTGGACTTCTCCTCGTTCTCGACCGAGGAGCATCGGTTCGACACGAACCTGGGCCTGCGCGATCAGATCGCGGCACTGACCTGGGTCCGCGACAACATCGCGGCATTCGGCGGCGACCCGGGTGACGTGACGCTGTTCGGGGAGTCCGCCGGTGGCGGCGCGGTCACCACGCTGATGACGTCCCCGCCGGCGGAGGGACTGTTCCATCGCGCGATCGCCGAGAGTTCGCCCGCGACCTCCGTCTACGGCAGAGACCGCGCCGCGAGCATCGCCGAATCGTTCCTCGAGCTGCTCGACGTCGCGCCCGCCGACGCGGGCCGACTCCGCGACCTGCCCGTCGACGTGCTGACCAAGGCCTGCGTCGAACTCGTCCAGCAGGTGCCCGCACGGGTCCCCGGCACCCTGGCGGTTGCCCCGACCGTCGACGGCGACGTGGTCCCGCACTACCCCGTCGCGACATTCCGAAAAGGCCTCGCACACCGAATTCCGCTGCTGATCGGGACGAACAAGGACGAGTCGTCGATGTTCCGGCTGATGAAGTCGCCCCTGATGCCGATCACCCCGGACGCCGTGCATCAGATGTTCGTGGCGATCGCCGCCGATCACCCCGACCTCCCGGCGGACGAGGAACAGGCGGTGGCGGCCGCATATCCCGACTACCCGAAGAAACGCTCGGCCATGGAGATCTCGCGGGATGCCGCGTTCCGGATGCCGACGCTGTGGATCGCGGAAGCGCACAGCCGCGTCGCCCCGGCCTGGCTGTACCGCTTCGACTACGCGACACCGTTCCTGCGCGCCGCGCGGATCGGCGCCACCCACGGCACCGAGGTGCCGTACGTCTTCGGGAACTTCGGCGTCGTCCCGCACGACCCCACGTTCAAGCTCGGTGGGCACCGAACCGCCGGTCACGTGTCGGAGCGGATCCAGCGACGGTGGCTGTCGTTCGCCACCGAGGGCACCCCGGACGGAACGGGAGAGGAGGTCGGCTGGCCACGGTACGACGAGGCGGATCGCACGACCCTGCTGATCGGCAAGAACGACGCAGTCGTCGCCGACCCCGACCGGGAACTCCGCCGGGCCTGGGGCGAGGAAGTCATCGGTTTCACCTGAGCGGCGGCCCCGGTTTCGTATCCGCGGAACGGGGGATACCTCCTGAATGAGCCCTGCAGCAACGGAATCGGGTCGCGACCTCAGTGTGGGAGTCGAGGAGGAGTTCTTCCTCGTCGACGAGTCCGGTCACCTCTCCGCCGCGGGACCCGACGTGGTCACGGAGGCCGGCCACGACATTCACGGGCTTCAGCGTGAACTCGCCCGATGCCAGATCGAGACGGCGACGGGTGTGTGCCACACGGGGGAGGAACTGCACGAGGAGCTGCGCAGCCTGCGCCGCCGGCTGGCGAAGGCCGCTGCGGGCCGCGACCTGTTGCTGCTGCCCAGCGGGACGTCCCTGATCGTCGAGGGATTGCCCCCGGCGATCACCCCGAGCCCGCGGTACGAGGAGATGGCCCGCCACTTCGGGTCGATCGTGGACACCGTGACCACGTGCGGCTGTCACGTGCACGTGGGGATCCCGAGCCGCGACGTCGGTGTACAGGTGAGCAACCTGGTCCGCAGTTGGCTGCCCGTGCTGCTCGCGCTCGCTGCGAACTCCCCGTTCCACAGTGGGCACGACACCGCGTATCACAGCTGGCGGCACATCATGTGGTCGCGGTGGCCGTCGGCGGGACCGCCGCCCCACTTCGACTCCGCGGACCAGTACGAGGCGACGGTCGGCGCCATGATCGGAACCGGTGCCGCCATGGATCGGGGAATGATCTACTGGCACGTCCGGCTCTCCGACAAGCAACCGACCATCGAGGTCCGGATCGCGGACGTCGCCATGACCGCGGCGCACGCGGCGCTCTACGCGGTGGTCGTGAAGGGGCTCGTCGGGTGGGCGCTACGGTCGCTGGACGACGGCCTCGCCGTGCCGTGGCTGCGCGGCGAGCTGCTGCGGGCGCAGTTGTGGCGCGCGGCTCGCGACGGACTCGACGGGGAATGCACGAGCCCGGCCACGGAGCGGTCCCTGCCGATCCGCCTGCAGCTGGAAATGCTGAACGAGTGCGTGGCCCCGGGGCTCGGCGCGAGTGATCGGGCGTTCCTCGAGTCGGGGCTCGACACCGTGTTGCGGGAGGGCACGGGCGCCGAGAGGCAGCGGGCCGAGTTCGCGCGCGTCGGCACGCTGGCGGCGGTGGTCGACCTCCTGACGCGCGAAGTGGTCAGCTGACCGGGGGCGGCGGAGTCAGCTCGGAGACGCAGGCGGTGGTGGAGCCGATGTAGCCGGGATGCAGCAGTCCGGCGGATCCGACGCCCGTGAGCAGGGCGCCTGCGCTGGTGTCCGGTCCGGTGCGCAGCGGACCGGGGTCGTCGATCAACGCCTCCACGGTCGCGGTGTCGACCAGGCTGAGGTCGATGCGCTGCCCGACGGGTTGGTAGACGGCGAGGACGACCGGGTCGGGGTAGTGGGCGGCGGTGCGGCGCATGACGTGGAACGCGGGGTCGGTGCCCAGGGCGAGCACGGTGACCTCGGCGAACGACGCGAGCCGGCCGGCGAGCGCACGGCCGGCGGCGTTGCGCCACGTACGCCCGTACAGGGTGAGCCCGTCGGACAGGTGACGCTGCTCGGCCTCACCCCGCGGGCTGCCGCCCGCCGGGTCGAGCAGGGCCCGCCACCGGTGCTCGTAGAAATCGCACGCCGTGTCGAAGTCGCCGTCGGAGCCGGCCGCCGCAACGTCGTGATGCGAGGGCGATGCGGGTTCGAGGACGGATCGACCACCCGCGAACAGAGTCTCGGCGTGCCCGGAGGCTGAGCAGCGGGCCACCAGTTGCACCGACCATCGGAGGAGCAGCCCGTCGCGGCAGGTGTACCGGAAACTCAGCTCGTACCGGTGCCCTGCCGTGCGATCGTCGTCGAGGTCGATCATGTGCGCGTAGTCCTCGCGGGTGACGCCGTCCACCTCGGTTTCCGCGGTCATATGATCGAGTGTCCACCGCCGACGCGACCGCTGCGTGGCGATCGCCCGTGTTCGGCCCGCTCGGTCCCGGTTTCGGGGTGTCGGCGACCGTGTCCGCCCCACATGGCACGATCTTCGCGTGAGCACTCCAACTCAGCTCGAACAGCTCCATCTGGTCCTCGGTGACGAGGAATTCCTCGTCGAACGCGCGGTGGCGCAGGTCATCGGCCACGTCCGCGCGAACGCGGACGTGGCCGCGGGCGCGGAGCTTCCCGTCAACCGGTTGCGGGCGGGCGATGCCGGGGCGGCCGAACTCGCCGAACTGCTCAGCCCCTCGCTGTTCGCCGAAGACCGCGTGGTGGTGCTGGAGGCCGCCGCCGAGGCGGGCAAGGACGCCGTGGCACTGATCCTCGACGCGGCCGGCGACCCGCCGCCGGGC
>NZ_LTCZ01000280.1:0-7686 GCF_001583455.1 Rhodococcus sp. LB1
GCGACCATGTTCTGGGCGTGTTCGATCGCCGACAGCAGCATGCGGGCTTCCGCTGTTTCCGGTTTCATCCTGGCCGTTCCTCCCAGCTTTGATGACAGGTGCCGCCGTGGTGTCCACCCTTGCAGGTCGAGCAGTCGCATTGCTTGTGCTGATTCGAGTGAACACCGAACAGGTTCGATCCGTCGATGGTCGATGCGTCCAGAATCGCGTCCCTCATCGTCCCCTGGCCGGCGTCGTGGCGTGGTTCTTCATCGGGATGGAGCTGTTCTTGACCCGGACTGAACCTGCGGGGTGTGTTCGGCCATTGCAGCGCCTGAACCTGCTTGAGCACGCCGACGGTGGATACGAGACGTGGGTGAAGNNGACCGACCCGAGCCCTGACCCTTTCCGTCCGTGCCACGTGTGACCCGCCAGAATCTGAATCCGCACCGCCTCGGCCGCAGCCCAGGGCGACGGGAGAGGTTACTCAGCGAGGACGAGGTCGACCGTATCCGGGAAGCCGGGATCCCGGGGGAGCGAGGCACTCCGATTGATTGACGTTCTCAGGTGCAGTCCCGGCAGATCAGTTGCTGAGGTTCGGCGAGGCGACTGCGGTGGTGGACCAGGAAGCAACTGGTGCAGGTGAATTCGTCGGCCTGCTTGGGGATGATGCGGACGGTGAGTTCTTCACCGGAGAGGTCGGTGCCGGGCAGTTCGAAGGATTCGGGCGGTGTCGCGTCTTCGACGGCCACGGCGGGGGGCTGGGCGTCTTTCCGGCTGGCGGTCAGCTGTTCGAGGGATGTGTCCGTCTCGTCGGATTCGGTGATTCGTGGTGCGTCGTAGCCGGTGGCAGTGACTGATCTTTTCCTCATGCTCTGGGTGTTCGGGCCCGGCAGACTAGTGGGTGCGGTGGCGCGTCACGCGCTTGGGGGCATCGTGTGCTGCGACTTCAACCTCTGGGGGCGGAGTATGCGCCGCGGGTGATCGTCACCGACGAACTCGACAGCTACCAGGTCGCCCGCCGCGAGCTGATCGCATCGGGTCGAGCATCGCCGCTCGAAGTACTCGAGCAATCGGATCGAGAACTCGCACCCCCCAAGCAGCGAGAACGGGCGACGAAACTCGCTAGCGCCGCCCCGGGGGTGGTGAGGTCGATCGATCCGCAGCAGACCTCGAACGTGAACTCGCCATGCTCTCCCACGTACGCAACCGTTTCCGCGCGTCGGAGGGCGACGACTTCCGCATCCCGACCACGGCGCTCGAGGTTCTCGACGAGCGGGGCAGTCTCGAACGATCACCGCGGGCTCCGATATGATGTTCCCGCACAGGACAGGTGGTGGTCGCGATGGAGCCGCCTGTGGGGTGGGGACGGCGGTGCCGGCGTGGTGCGGTCGGGTCAGGCCGGATGGCGACCGAAAATGCGTTGGCCGGGTTCGTGATTCACAGGTGCGCCAGCATGGGAAATAGGGCGATCGCGGAGACGGTGATGCCCGCGGTGCCGGCAACGACGCCCAGGAGGGCCCGCAACGATGCCGCCTTGTCGTCCGCTACCGCGGACCGCGACGCGGCGATAGCGCCGCACACGACCGCGGCGACTCCCAGGATGAAGCCGAGCCCGACCACCCAGAACGAGGCCACGGCCACGGCCCCCAGGGCGATCGACACGACGGGCAACCGCGAGCGATGCTGCTTCGGTATCTCGTTGCTGTCGACGGAGGCACACATGGGTTACTGCCCGTCAGTGGCGCACAGGCGGTGAAGCGTGAGCGCTCCGCAAGCCGGGCACGAGATCCGGCGGGCCTTCGCCGTCAACACCCAGGGATGACGATGCCGTCCTCATTGCCGTGGGGGTAGAGAAGTTCGGCGAGGCGTCGACCGGTGACGGTGAAGCTGGGCGCTGTCTCTCGTTGGAAGAATTCCTTCTTGCGGGTGCGCAGGAGGTCTTCACCGTCGCGGTGCCAACAGAAGCGGGGCCTTCGCAGCAGGGTCCGGAAAACGAGGTCGACGCCGTCGGGATGGCGTTGCGCCAGTCTGCGGAGCGGCAGGGCGGAGACCGTGTCGTCGTCGAGGTAGGCGCGCAGAAGGGCGATGTGGGTGTGGTCGCCGGCCAGCGCGGGATCAGCGAACATCGCGTCCAGACGGCCGAAATCCTGGTAATAGTTCAGGCCCTCGGTCTCGTCGTAGATCAAACCGACGCTGTCCGCGTCGAGGTAGTCCTCGGGCAGTCGGCCCATCTGCTCGGCGGTCAGCGCGTGCGGCGCCGCCGGGCTGCTGGGTGGGTCGTGGGCCGTTGTGGCGGCATCGGCCCGGGCGAGGTGGTGCCGGTAGTACTCGATCAGCCGCGCCTGGGCCGCGGCGGGCGGCAGGATCACCAGATCGGTTCCGAAGAAGTCGAGGAATGAGGCACGGGCGTCGGCCTGCAGCTGCCAGGCCCGCTGGTACAGGTCGCGGTTGCGGCGCAGCAGACTCGGATCGGCGGTGAGCACTTCCTGCGCGGCCTGCGCGAGGACCGGGCCGGAGGACGAGGGGAAGGGGAGCAGGTGGCCGCTGATCAGCCAGTGTCCGGTGACGGGGTGGACGGGCACGATGCGGCAGTAGACGAACATCCCGGGCTGCAGTGCGGCGACCACGTCCGGGCCGGTGTTGGAGTGTACCGGGTAATACAGGTCGTCGACGAGGTTGTGGAGGACGACGGTGCCGAGGTCGTCGTCGGCTGCCGGGTGCACCTCGAAGTAGCCCTCGACGACGTCACGCCACCCCAGCAGCATCGCGCGCTCGTCGTCGGTCAGGGGTGGGCGGCGGAGTGCTACGAACTGTTCCACCACGGTGCCGCCGTCTCGAAGGCGGTACTCGAGGGCGAAGTGATCGATGGTGCGGACGAGGACGGCCTCGTCGAGCGGGCCGGTGCCGGCCGCGTCCCGGAGTAGGGTGGTCAACTGCCGGTCGAAACGGGCGTGCTGGACGAAGTCCACCAACTCACTCTTCAAAGCTCCGCTGCGGGCGATCAACTCGGCAAGCGTCGTCTCCGGCGGGGCCTCAGCACCCGGCTGCGCCTCGTGCAGGTCAGCCATGAACGCCGGTCCTGGTTCGTATCATCATCCGCATCACGGCCGTGATGGTACCGGCATCACCTGATCCGGTGACTGCGACGACGCAGGGCCGAACCACCTTGAAAAGGCACCACTGAAGCACCCTCCGGGGGTGAAGCGACAGGGGAGCGTAGGGGCAGCTTCACCGACCCGCGAGGGCAAGTACGTGCGCGGGCAGTACGTGCCGGGAGTAGGTCGGTGCGACTCGCTGACAACTCCGCACAGATGTGGAAGCGCAGCATCCGCGGGTGCGGGCGTCGACGCCGCGGTCGCGGGTCCAGGCGCGGACTTTGGGGATGGAAGAGGCGCGACGTTAGTCCGCGGGACCGCTGCACCGTCGCGGCGATCTGAGATGCCACGTTCTCCGATCTGCGAGGGCGCGCCGGCCAGGTTGTCGAGATCGGCTATTACGCCGGAGGACGATCACCTGTTCGAGGGTCGCCGGCGCAGGGTAACTGGCCGTACCGACACGTTCCAGAGCAAAAACGCGCTGACGGCGCAGTTTCGGGGGATAACTGCGTATAACTGAAATTATCGTCGCCGAGTGCGCACGAATCATGAGTGACACGGACCGGGGCGCTCAACGACTCCTATCACCGGTGGCGGCTGTAGGTTCCGCGTTCCGTGTCGGTTTTCCACGTTTCATGTCGGTCAGAACCAGACTGAATCGTGACGTGGACCGATACGGTCGAGGTGAGGTACGTGTGTGACAACGGAAGTGCTGTTGCCACGACGGTCGCTGTGGTTGACCCACGTCAGGTTGTTTCGCGGAACGACTGACAAGTCCATCGGGAAGTTGCACGCGCGGATGCGCGCCCGACATCGGCGCCAGCCGTGAAAGCCCTGATAGAGCCGTCAGCATCCGCGTATGCGGTTTCCTCCGTCGTGGATGGCACCGGGCGCATGGTCGTCGTGCGCGGTTCTACTGCTGGCGAACGGGTTCGGCGGTGGGAATCTCGTCAGGTGAGGCGAGCTGGTCGAGGAGGGCCAGCCCCTTGTGCGCCCAGTCGATCTCAGCCTGTGCGAGTGAGAGCATTCCCTCGTACGCGAACGCCTTGAACGCGACGATACGTTCGTGCTGCTCCGTGGGGTACTTCTCGATGCGCTTGACCATGGTGAGATTCGTGCGCTCGAGAATGCTGCGGTGGATGATCGTCCACTGCGCGAGTTGCGCTGTGTAGTAGTCGATGTGGTTCTGAAGATGAGCGCGGGCGTGCTCGGTGTCGGTCCACTCGAAGTACGCCGCCTGCAGGTGGTGGACATTGCGTGCAGGCGTGTACTCGATTGGCGTGCACATCCATTCGCGAAACGCCTCGATCCCCAGGTCGGTGATCGAGTATTGCTTCTTGGTGCTGCGGGGCCCCCAGGGCACTTGCTTGCCGTCGATCAGGCCCGCCTGCTCCATGCGGCGTAACTCGGGGTAGATCTGCGAGTCGGGCGCGTGCGACGACACGGCGGTGGTGATTCCGGGCGGGGAGGTGCATCTCAGGCTTTCGGGATCCGGGGTGCACCGTGCTCGAGGTGTCCGGAGTTCTCCGAGGCGCTCGGGTGTAGCGCTGTTCTCAGGCGCAGCACCGAGCCACCCCGGTCTACGTCCTGATGTCCGGCCGAACCTGCCTCATCGGGGTGCGCGGTCGCCGGGCGCTCCGGGGTCGGGGGTGGGGCGTGGGTGTTCGAGGAGGGTGGTGATGGTGTCGGCGGGGGCGGGGTCGGCGAGGTGGAATCCTTGAGCGAGGTCGCAGCGGTGGGCGCGCAGGATGTCGAGCTGGGTCTGGTTTTCCACGCCCACCGCGATGACGCGGGCGTCGACGGCATGTGCGAGGGCGACGATCGCGGTGACGACGGCTTCGGGACGCCGACCCGGCAGGGCGGTGACGTGCGCCCGGTCGATCTTGAGGTAGTCGAACATCGGGTACCGGTCCAGCCCGGCCAAGGGGTTGTGCCCGGGACCGAGTCCGTCGAGGAGCAGGGCCACCCCCCGCTGCTGCAAACCGGCCAGGGTGTCCACGCTGCGGGTGGGGACCGCCCCGGAGGTGGTATCGGTGATCTCGAGTCCGAGGCGGTCGGCGGGCATCCCGGTGGCGGTGAGCGCGGCAGCGACACGGTCGGCAAAGACCGGATCCTGGAGCTGTGTCCCGGTGACGTTGACCCGCAGGTCCACCCCGAACCGTTGCCAGGGGGCGGCGTGGCGGCAGGCGGTGCGGAGCACCCACTGGAAGAGGGCATCGATAAGTCCGGTCCGTTCGGCGACCGCGACGAATTCGGTGGGGTCGATGACACCGAGGGCGGGGTGGGTCCATCGGGCCAGGGCCTCGACGGCGACGATACCGCCGCGGTGGAGGTCGACGATCGGTTGGTAGAGCAGCGTGAGTTGACCGTGGGGGTTCTCGAGGGCGACACGCAGATCCGTGGACAGGCGCACCACCCGGTTCGCGTCGTAGGCGTCGCCCGCGCGGTCGTAGACCGCGTAACTGCCGGGCCCGGCACGCTTGGCCCGATACATCGCCAGGTCCGCACGGCGGATCAGTTCGTCGACGGTGCAGGTGGGCTCGGAGATGGCGATGCCGATGCTGGCGCTGAACGCCGCCGTGGGGGCAAGGTCGTCCCGGGTGGCGAGCAGGGCGATGATTCGGGTGGCGAGGGCGGTCGCGGACGGGATGTCGCCGAGATGCTCGCAGATGATCAGAAATTCGTCGCCGCCGAGCCGGGCCACGGTGTCCGCGGGACGGACCGCGCCGGTGAGCCGGGCACCGAGGTGGATCAGGGCGGCGTCACCGTGCGAGTGCCCGAGAATGTCGTTGACGGTCTTGAAATCGTCGAGATCGACCAGCAGCAACGCGAACGTGCTGTGCTGCTCGCGGGCGGTGTCGAGGGCGGTGTCGATGCGGTGGTAGGCGGCGAGGCGATTCGGTAGCCCGGTGAGCGGGTCCTGCATGCTCCGGTGCCGCAGCCGGGTTTCGGCGTCGATCCGGCGGATCGCGGCCCCCACCACCGCGGCCACCGCACGCAGAAAAGAGATGTCCCGGTCGGTGTAGTCGCGCGAGCGGGGGCTGTGCACGGCGAGCACCCCCCAGTCGGCGCCGTTCCCGATCGGCACACAAATGCCGCTGCGCAACCGGCGGGCGGCCATCGCGGCCGTGTCGAAGCGGGTTTCGCGATCCCGGTTCGGGCACACCACCATCTCCCCGGTACTCACCGCGTATCCCGGGTGCGACGCGGTCCCGGTCGGGAAGGAACGCGGTTGGGGCGGTTGCCCGCGGTAGGCGAGGACCTCGAGGGTGTCCCCGGACTCGGTCAGCTGGGAGATCGAGGCACACTGCACCCCCATCAGGGTGGCGGCCGCACCGGTGGCCGCGGTGAGCAGCTCATCGCGGTCGGCGTGCACGGCGAGTTGGCTCAGCTCGGCCAGGGCCTGTTGTTCGCGGGCCCGGTACGCGGCCCCCTCGAGCGCCCGGCGCAGACGGTGTTCCTGCCGTCGTCGCGGACGCAGATCCCGCATGACCGCCGCGATCAGCGCCGGCCCGTCCTCCGGGCGGGGCAGGACGAACGTGGAAATGGACACCGGAATCGCGGCCCCGGTGCCGAAATGCCGCAGCTCGCTGACCCCTCGCCACCGTCCACCGGCGGTGAGCGCTGCCTCCACCAGCCCGGCCTGGGCCAGCCCGGCGTCGGTGAAGAACTCCGCAGTGGTCCGGGCGCGGGCGTCGGCGTCATCGCGCAAACCCACCAGCCCTCGTCCGGCCGGATTGAGATAGACGATGCGCCCGGTGACCAACTCCGACACCGAGACCAGGTCCGGCGCATGCACGAGTAACGACCGCGCCAACGCCTCCGGGAACTCGACCTCCACCACACTCCCTCCCGTGCGGGGCGCACCCAATCCATCCAGGACGCCTGAGCCCGGCGAACCTGATCTTGCGAGCCTGTACCAGTCCGGTGGGCGGGGACACCCCAACCGGAGAGAGGTACACGTTCCTCTGATGATCGCAGCACTCACGCGGACTGTAATCGACTATCAACATGTCAGTTCGTGCGAGGGACTGGCTCGCACAGCGCGACTGGGCAGTGGATTCGTACCCCCAACTGCTGCCCCAGAAGGGCGATCCGCTCAGGGATCGGTGACCGGTCATCGATCCGTCGAGGGGCCGCCGGTCGACGTCGACGGAACCGCCCCCGGCCTCCCGGGTTCGTCTGAAAATCCCTGGTCAACCCACTCCAGAATTTCTGTAGTCGCGGGAGTAGACATTAAGGCGGCCCCGTTGTAGAGTTCCTCTCGTCGCAAGGAAAGAGTTCACGAGATGCGGGAGAGAATGAACTACCCGCAGAGCAGTACCGCAAGATGAGGAAGTGCCAGGGCACGGGTTGATCTGAGTGTGTAAAGCCCCGGTACCTCCGGTCGGCGGCCGGGCAGCAAGAACAGCCCGACAGCCGGAGAAAGTGCAGTGAACAAGGAAATGAAACCGGCCCCCGGTGCCTCACGGCGCCGGGGGCCCTGTCCGTTGAAAGGGTGTCACCCCATTCAGGAAGATTCGCCCGACCACAGCCCGGCCGGGAAGTTCGACGACGAGGACTACCCGGCCTACAGCATGGGCCACGCCGCCGAGATCCTCGGCGTCAC
>NZ_LTCZ01000281.1:0-9620 GCF_001583455.1 Rhodococcus sp. LB1
CTGTGCCTGCTGCAGCAGGCGTTGCGCGGTCTCGGCGGACATGCCCGGACCGGCGACCTCGCGTAACACCCCGATCAAGCGCTCTCGAACCTCGGACAACAGTTCGCCGCTCCGGGCAGACCGGGGCGTCACTTGCGACCCGGCCTTCGAATCACGCTTCGACGTGGTTCGATACTGAGCGAATCGGATTCAGCACCAACCGTTTTACGGATCTGCTGGTTGACGACCTCCGGTTCGATCAGGTCGTTCGGCGAGCAGCCGAGGATGTCGCAGAGTGCGACCAGCACATCCATGCTCAGTCGTTGCGGAGGCTGGGTCACCAAACGATAGACCTGTTCTCGAGACAACGTGATGCCACGCTCAGCGAGCAGCGGCACCAGATTCGAGGTTTGAAACATCTGCTGGTCGGCCATCAAATCCCGCAGCCGCCAGCGGTAACCCATCTTCTTATTCATCACGTCACGTCCCAGTCGGTGCCGAGCCGGCCCTTCAGTGAAGCCACCAGCATCTGATTGCGGAATTCGTTGGACACTCCGGTGTAGATCGCGGTCGTCGCCGCATGCGAGTGCCCCACCTGCTCCTGGGAAAACTTTGCGGGATAGCCGAATTCGGTCCAGTGCGTCACCGCCGAATGGCGCAGGCAATGGACGTCGAGATGCTCGTCCAAGCCCGCGTCCCGCTTCGCCGCAACGAACGCGTCGTTGATCGAGCGCGGCTGCAACCGCCCCACCCGTTCGGTGACCCACAGCGCCGGATGCACACCCGGCGAAAACCTCGGCCGCAATTCGGTCAGCCACTGCTCGAGCACCTCGATGATCCAGTCCATCTCCGGAACCAGCAGCACCGACCGCCGCTTGGGCGCAGATCCCTTCGACGATTTACCGAAGCGCACCATCAGGCTGCCGAACCTCCCGAACTGCGCCATCTTCGGATTTCGACGTAGATCGACCAGGTCGAGCTTCGAGGCCTCAGTACGCCGTAGGCCGAACGCATACACCAACTTCAGCACCGCCGCGTCCCGGGCAGCGCCCAGTCCACCCTTCACGCCCCGGCAGACGATCTTGCCCGGCCGAGCGTCGGCGGCGTCGAACAACGCCTGAATCTCATCGTAGGTGAGCGGGCGCCGACGGGGATCGCCCTCATACTCGCTTCGATGGACGATCGAGTTGCCGTCATGGAAAATCTGTTGCGGCACTTCACCGAAACGTTCCTCACATGCGCTGGCCCACCCGTAACGCGGATCGAGCAAAAACTCCAGAAACAGGTTGATCACGACCTCGTAATTCCGCGCTGTCGACACCGCACGCGGCGGGTCCAGATTCCGCAGATGGTCGATGAACGCCTCACCCTCGGCCGGCGTCCACTGCCAGGGATACAAGCCGGTGAACTCGACCAGTCGGCTGATCAACCGCAGCCGCCTCAGCATGGTAGTTTCTCGCAGAAACCGCGCGGATTGTTGCCGCCGCCAACCCTCCAGCATCGCCGCGAGGATCGCCGGCTCAGGATCGAAATGGACAACGTTATCCGCTAGGACAAGACGCGCAGAACCCGGAAGTGGCACGTTCACCAGTCTGTTGTATCAGATGCATCAATGATGCGTACGTGAATTCGCGCTGCTCACCAGTCAGGACTCATTCGTACCGAACCGGGCTACGCTCCCCTTGAGCAGCGCAGATCTCGGGACCCCATTTGCGCGCAATGTTGCATCCGATGCAATTCCACCGGTTTGTCCTGATCTTCGTCACCGCCGACAACCAATGGATCCACCCGCCCGCGGTCGTGGACTCCGATGCCATCGCGATACCCCACACCCACGGTGCCACCGGTCACCTGCTGCGCAGCCGCACCGATCTCTCCCCCATCCCGGTACCGGACGCGGAACAAACCCTCGCCGACCTCGGACACCCCAACCCCCGCCTACGAGCCGACCACCGAATCGCCTCCCCCAGCCTGCGGACCGCTCTGCTCCAACCCTGGAACCTCTGAACTACCCGACCATTACCGGCATCTACCAGTGGGAACGACACGTCCCCATCGATCAGCGAATCGACATCATCGCCGACAATGCAAGCATTACTGGCAATGCTGGCAGTCGCGTCCTCGGGTGGCGGTTTCGCCGGTCCAACCCTGTGGCCCGCGCCTGGCACCGGCTCACCCCGGTGGGGTCACGCCAGGGCCAAGACCCAGGAACGTGGCTCCAGGTAGCGGGCGAGAAAGTCGAGCATCTCCGCGTCTGGGTGCGCGAGTTCGGGAAGGTCCTTCGCGCTGATGATCGTCTGATCGACGGCGGCGACCTGCCGGCGGCATTTGCCGAGCGCCGCCGGCGTGACGGTGCCGGTCGGTGAGGTACCGAATCGACTGCGCCGGGCCCAGACCCGGGTTGCGGGTGCCGTTTCCGGCCCGCCGGGTTTCGACCATCTGCCACCACTGGTCCAACTCGGCCAGCACCGCGGGATCGGCGACCGCGATCCGCAGCGCCCGGTCGATCGACTGCGGATCGGCGAGATCAACCTCACCCACACCTGCTGCGCGGCTGAGGATCTGGCCGAGCTGGTGGTTGGCGAGACCGTCGCCGCGGCTCCACCAGAACGACACCATCACATTGTCGATGAATCGGTGGAAATGGGGATCGAACTGGCAGGGGTCGCTCTCCGGTACCTCGCTGGTGGTCCCCCATCGGCCACGTCCGGCTCGACGAGCACGGGTACAGGTGGACACTCAGATCGATCTTGACCTCGAAATCCAGGTCAGTACAGCTGCCCCTCGTGTCGTTCGCGGTCGAAGGTCGGGATGGGCTCACCGCGGCGCAGCGCGCGAGCCAGGGCCGGATCGGCCAGGTGCAGTCGCCCGATCGCGACCAGATCGAACTCGTTGCTTTTCAACCGCCGGAACACTCCATCGAGGTCGGCGGGTTCGGGCGTGCCCGTGTCGCGCAGTGGCTTACTCAGGCCGACGCTGCCCACGGCCATGCTCACAGCTCCGGTCAGCTTCTTCGCCCACCCAGCCAGTGTGAGATCGCTCCCCTCGAACGCTGGGAGGTCAAAACGGCGAATGCTGGCGTCGAGCACGTCCACTCCCGCGTCGATCAGCGCGTTCAGTACGACGGACAGCTCGGCAGGGGTGTTCGCGATCCGAGCGCCATAGTCCTGCTGCTTGTGCTGCGAGAACCGGAAGAAGATCGGCAGTTCCGGACCGATTTCCCGCCGGATCGCCCGAATCACTTCCACCGGGAACCGGGTGCGCCGCTGCAGGTCGCCGCCCCAGTGATCAGTGCGTTGGTTCGTCGACTCCCACAGAAACGAATCCAAGAGGTAGCCGTGTGCGGCGTGGATGGCGATCCCGTCGAATCCGACCTCGACCGCGTTGCGGGCCGAGCGCACGTACGCGGCGATGACATCCTCGACGTCCTGCTCGGTCATCGCCGAGGTCGGAGCGCTCGCACGGGCGATGTAGTCGTCCGGGTAGACGGTACGTCCCGCCCGGCCCCACACTCCCGACGGGCGCATAGACGTCAGGCTCGGATCCACGTCGCTCATCGCGCCCCAGAGTGGCCCGACGTGCCAGAGCTGCGGGATGATCCGGCCGCCCGCTTCGTGAACTTCGTCGACCACGTCGCGCCAGCCCACGAGTGCCGCTTCGCCGTGCAGGCGTGGCACTTTCGGACTGTCGACGGCGGTCGGGTGGTCGATCGCCACGCCTTCGGTGATCACCAGACCGCTGCCGCCCTCTGCGCGCCGCCGGTAGTAGGCGGCCACGTCCGCGCCGGGGATCCCGCCGGGTGAGTGCTCCCTCGTCATTGGGGACATGACGATGCGGTTCGGCAGGGCAAGGGAGCGGACCTGCAGCGGCTCGAACAGCGCGGTCACTGCTTCTTCGGGATCGAATCGACGCGAATCGGTGAGCTCGGATGTCATGAGAACATGGTGTCAACGGGGTCGATACGCGAGCAAGCCGGCGGTCCGGCGAGCGGATCTCGGCCAGGTCGAGATCCGAAAGCTGGGCGGCGTCGAATAGCTTTGGCCTTGCCCAGCGGCACTGTCAGGCAGGTCTTCGGGTCACTGACGCGAAGTCGAGGTACTGTGTGATGGCTGCAGCCGCAATACGCACAGGTGCGGCATGCCGATGGTCGAACTTCACTTGGCTCGTCGGTCCGCTGATCGAGAGCCCGGCTTGCACTCCGCCCAGGGAACCGATTCGCACTCCGATGCAACTGAATCCTCCGGCGCAGGTTCCGAACGCAATTCCCAGATGTCGGAGTCTGTCGGTCTCGGAGCGGAGGTCGGCGGAGGCATCATCGGACTGTGTGGCGGTTGCGAGCAAGATCTTGCCGATTGTCGACGACCGCGCGGGTATGCGGTCTCCGACCCGCGTCAGGAGGTTGGGGGCCCTCTGGCCGCCGATCTTCTCGAGATAGACCACGTCGGTGCCGTCGAGGATACCGAGATGAACGACGTGACCGGTAACAAGATGCAGCTCGCGGAGCACCGGGGCCACCACCCGGTCGAACTTGTTCTGGTACAGCGACAGCGCTCCGAACTCGACGAGTGTGTCCCCGAGCTCGAACTCGCTGCCGCGGCGACGGAGCCAACCCAGTCGCACCAACTGCTCGAGCATCCGACGAGTGCTCGTCCGTGGTATCCCCGTTCGGCGAGATAGGTCGGTGAGGCTCAGAGCCGGCGTGCTGCGAAAGCAGTCCAGCACCAGGGACAGCCGATCGAGGGTTGACGCGGGCGGGACGTTCTCCGTGCGTTCTCCGTGCAACATCGGCTTCTCCCTTCCCTGGCGGCAGTCGCGAACTGGAGCGCCGCCGGCCGTCCGAGACGGACAGGCATTCCCAGCACAGCTTCGGAACCGGTGGATCACCAGAGCCCCTTCCGGTGAGCGGGAGCTGCCTCGTGTTCGCCCGCTGCAGGTCGAGGCTCCGTCGAACCCGAGTCGGTGCGGGCAAACACGTGACGACACGCGAGGTCACCGCGGCCGACCAGCGTGTCGTCCGCTGAACGGATGCCGAAGTGGTGCACCGCCGTCTGGCGCTGACAGGGTGGCCAGGTACCGGTGGCCGAGGTCACAACGAGGACGCCTCATGGCGCCGAGTTCTGGGCATTCGGACCGGACGCCAGGCGGGGGCGCGGCCGCAAGTGGCTGCGCGCGACCTGAGCCCAAGACCAGAAGGAAGGAAACCACCATGACTGCCCTGAATATCGATGAAACCGACGAGGTCCGCTATATCGACGAGGGCACCCCGCCTGCCCGCTTCGCCCGGGGGTGGCACTGCCTCGGGCTGGTGGTGGACTTTCGGGACGGCGCCCCGCACTCGATCGAGGCGTTCGGCACCAGACTCGTGGTGTTCGCCGACAGCAAGGGTGAGATCAAGATCCTCGACGCCTACTGCCGGCACATGGGCGGCGACCTGAGTCAGGGCACCGTCAAGGGCGATTCGATCGCGTGCCCGTTCCACGACTGGCGTTGGGGCGACAACGGCAAGTGCACCGACATCCCTTACGCGCGACGGGTTCCGCCGCTGGCGCGTACTCGCGCCTGGATGACCATGGAACAGGATGGGCTGCTGTTCGTCTGGCACGATCCGGAGGGCAACCCGCCGCCGGCCGAGGTGACGATCCCGGTGATGAGGGCGCCAGGCACCGAGTGGACCGAGTGGGTGTGGAAGTCGATCGTCATCGACACCAACTGCCGCGAGATCATCGACAACGTCGTCGACATGGCGCACTTCTTCTACGTCCACTTCTCCTTCCCGACGTACTTCAAGAACATCTTCGAGGGTCACGTCGCGATCCAGGAGCAAAGCGGCGTCGGCCGTGAGGACATCACCGAATGGACCGACCCGGACGTCCCCCAACTGCTGGCACACCGGTCCCTCGCCGCCTACCACGGGCCTTCGTTCATGATCGACGAGCTGACCTACGAGTACGACAAGTTCGACGTCGATTCCGTCCTCATCAACTGTCACTACCCGATCACCACCGACAAGTTCGTCCTGATGTACGGGATCACCGTCCAGAAGACCGACCATGTGCCCGCCACGATCGCCGACCAACTGGTCGACGCGATGATCGGCTACATCGGCGTCGGTTTCGAGCAGGACATCGAGATCTGGAAGAACAAGACCCGGATCGACAACCCCCTGCTCACCAACGAGGACGGCCCCGTCTACCAACTGCGCCGCTGGTATGAGCAGTTCTACGTCGACGTCGCAGACGTCAAGCCCGAGATGGTGGACCGCTTCGAGTACGAGCTCGACACCACCAAACCGGTCGAGACATGGAAACAGGAAGTCGCCGACAACCTCGCCCGCAGCACCGCCGCAGGCAAGCCCACCTGAGAGGAATCGTCATGCAACCGTTGGAATGCAGCACCTGCAGCACCCGGGTGATGGTGGAGAAGTTCAGCTGGCACCACACTTCCGTGCAGTGGCTGGCCGACTGTAAGATCTCCTGCGCACAGTTCCGCGTCGACGCCGTTCCGGGCCGCCAGGGGGTGCACCTCAGGACCTGCTCGGCGCTGCGCGAGACGATCCGGCAGGCCGTCCTCGATGGCACGATCCCGATCCCCCCGGACTGACCACATCCCTTTGCTCCCTCCGACGATGGCCCGTCGGCCATCCGGAAAGGAATCACATGAGCGACACGACCAGGCCCAAAGGTCCGAACATCGAATCCCGAATGCAGGCGTTGGAGAACCGAATCCAGCTGCTCGAGGACCACAACGAGATCATGCGGCTGATGCACTCCTACGGCCCGGCCGTCGACTGCGGACTTGCCGACCTCGTCGCCGGACTGTGGACCGACAACGGCGTCTATGACGTCGACACCGGCCGCATGGACGGACGCGGCCAGATCGAAGCGATGGTTCGAACAGACCCTCACCAGGGCTTCCTGCGTCAGGGCTGCGGACACGTCATGAGCCCTGCGCACATCACCGTGGACGGGGACGCCGCGGTAGCGCTCTGCCACACGCAAATGATCCTGCGCCGACCCGACGGCAACGGATATCAGGTCAGCAGAGTCACGGCGAACAGGTGGGAGCTCACCCGCACCCGCGACGGCTGGAGGGTCACAACGAGGACCAGCCGCATCCTCGACGGTCAAGACGAAGCACGAAGGATATTCGCAGGAATCGCCGGTACCCCAAGCTGATTGCGAACCCCCGATCACGCTCAGCGTAGAACGCCGAGGTGGGCTGTGGGCCGTGACATGGACGTGCCCACTGACACCTTCGCCTTCCGATGCGACAATGGCCATCCCCCGCTACGGCCAACCCGAGGAAGTCTCCAATCTCGTGCTCTTCCTCGCCAGCGACGAATCGAGCTACTGCACTGGAGGCGAGTACGTCATCGATGGAGGCATGACCCCCGGCGCAGGATTCTGACCCACCTTCTGTCCGGAGAGGCAGACCACAACCCCCAGGCGTGCGGGTAGCATCCACCCACGCTGCTGATCCGAACAGGGTCGGCCCGCTGGGGAAATACACCTCATCGAGTGGAGACTGCCTCGGCTATGCCTTCAGCCCCGGCTGTCGCCATGCACCGGCGCGACACCGACCGGAAGATCCACCATGCGGTTGTTCATCAATGCACACCATTCGGTCTCCGCTGCGTGGATCGCCTGGACCGGCGATCCCGCCGGTCTCGACGCCATCATCGATCGAGGGGCGAGTTGCCGAATTCGTCGTGTGGGACGGCTCTCGCCCTTGGCCCGGTGGCGACGTGGTGAACTGTGGGTTGACCTGCACCACCTCGAGGCAGAGCTATCCACGACGCCGGATGCTCCGGACGACTGGGAAGCGAACTTCGTTGCCCTGATCGAACAGGCGGAATCAGACGGGCACCTCGACATCGAAGAGATGCTCCTGCGTGTCCGGTACCGATTTCATGACGTTCCCGAAATATGATAAACGACAACACTGTTCGAAGTTCGCCAAACTCCGGTGGGTGCACGAACGCGGAAACTATCCACACACCAATGTGATACCGAAAGTCATTACATGCGAACATATTCAAATCGCGTTGCAACTCCGATACGTGAAGTATCGTTCTGACTCCAGTCGAGCCCGGGGTGAGCGTGGTGTGCACAAGCGGCTTCGAACCGACCCCGGGTGCTGGACACTCGACATGCGCGACTGGCCCTCGCCGCAGCGCTCCCTCGTATTCGTCGACGTACCCGTGATCGGACGGCCACCACTGCGCGTGTGGATGGACATCCTCCTCGCTTGGACGAGGGCCACCTGGGGCAACTGATGGAACGCATCGTTACTCGTTGACACTGGGCCTTCTCAGGTGCGTGCGAACCGCCACTCTCGGTGGACTACGAGGAGCCCTGTGAGCCAACCGGTCGTCGCTCCAACGAGAGGTGGGCGATGACCAGATAGAGCCACGGGTAGACGACGGGGACAGGGTGCACGTCAGGATCGCATAAGAACGCATTCAGAACAGCAAACCTGCCCGCCGCGCTGCCCCGAGCAGCGGCATTCTTGCCAGTCCGGCAAGAACTCTCGCCGAAACCGTCGGTGGTATTGCACTGTGTGGGTATGGAAGAAGCGGGCGAGGTCACCGAAGTCAAGACGACATCATGCGAGGCAGGCGAATGGGATGCGCGCTACAGCGAGCGGGATCGCGTGTGGAGCGGAGAACCCAACGGCGCACTAGTTGACGAGATGACCGGCGCACGGCCGGGACGCGCCCTGGACGTCGGCTGCGGTGAAGGCGCCGACGGGCTCTGGCTCGCCCGCCAGGGATGGGCCGTGACCGCGCTGGACGTTTCTCGGGTCGCCCTCGACCGGGCGGCGGTCCACACCGCCGGGGAAGACGTGGACATCACCTGGGTGTTGAGCGGACTGCTCGATGCCGACTTGCCCACGGGTGGTTTCGACCTGGTCTCCGCCCAGTACCCCGCCTTGCGCAGTACCGCTGACCATGCCGCAGAACGCGCGTTGATCTCCGCCGTCGCACCGGGCGGCATCTTGCTGGTTGTACACCACGACATCCGCGACGCGAATGCGGCGCGCGAGCACGGCTTCGACCCCGATGACTGGGTCACACCCGATGATGTGGCGGCGCTCCTCGATGACAGCTGGCACATCGACGTCAACGAGGTGCGGGACCGTTCGATCAGTGGCGGCGCAGGTGCACACCACACCCACGACGTGGTTCTACGGGCGCACAGGCTGCCCCACCGTAGCCCTTCCATCGGGCACCGGACAGCCGGTGGTTCTCTCGACGCCAACGCAGGATCGCACAGGAAAACCGCGACGGGAACGGCTACGCCCGCTTCACCGCTCAACGGTCGCGCCCACCCCCACGATCGCACCCGCTACTGGGACCACCGAGAGGCGCGGTGGGTCAAGCATCACGCCAACCCGACCCGAGACTAGAGGCCATCATCACCGGACTGGACGAGACACCCACCCCTAGCAGGATTGTGGCCCCGACAGAGAAGATGGTCAGGAAATGTCGCCGTGGGATGTCGAGAACTCGCGCGCGGCTTCGTCCCCGGAGTGAATCGGCCACAATGGGCCGCACCGCACCAAAAGGAGAACATGATGGCCAAGTACCTGCTGCTCAAGCACTACCGCGGCGCGCCGGCATCGCTCAACGACGTGCCCAT
>NZ_LTCZ01000282.1:0-12394 GCF_001583455.1 Rhodococcus sp. LB1
GTTTTCAGATGCACTCTGAGACTATTCCGCTCCGGGTTCACCCGGAAGGACGATCCGGATGAGCGCACCGCCCCGTTCCGAGACGTCGACGGCGATCGTGCCGCCGTGCTTGACCACCACCTGCCTGACGATCGCCAGTCCCAGCCCGGAGCCGGGCATCGAGCGCGACGCCGTCGATCGGTAGAAGCGGTCGAACACCAGCTCCCGATCCTCCTCCGGAATGCCCGGGCCCGCGTCGTCGACCGTCAGCTCGAGAAGTCCGTCGCCTGCCGGCTTCATCGCCACGCGCACCTGCTCACCGGTGGGACTCCATTTTGCCGCGTTGTCGAGTACGTTGAGCACCGCCCGCGACAGTCCCGCATGGTCGCCGTAGACGAACCAGGGAACGGTGACGGCGGTGAAGTCGATCTCGTTGCGCCGGCGGCGTGCCCGCTCGAGACTCCGATCCACCACTTCACTGAGATCGACTCTCTCGAAGACGGTTTCCGGTGCATCCTCGCGGGCGAGATCCACGAGGTCGCCCACCAGCTGCGAGAGCTCCTCGATCTGCGCCACCACGTCGGTGCGCAATTCGGCCATGTCCTCGTCCGGAATATGCGGTGCGCCAGGACGACTCGACGCGATCAGCAACTCCATGTTGGTACGCAACGACGTGAGCGGCGTCCGCAGTTCGTGTCCGGCGTCGGCGACGAGCCTGCTCTGCCGCTCCCGCGATTCCGCGAGCGCCCTCAGCATCGTGTTGAAACTCTCGGTGAGCCGCGCGAGTTCGTCGTTGCCCGTCACCGGCATGGGCGTCAGGTCGTCGGTCCGGGCCACCCGTTCCGTGGCGGCGGTGAGCCGGGCGATCGGACGCAGACCGGTGCGCCCCACCGTCGTTCCGGCGGCGGCCGCGAGGACCACTCCGCACCCGCCGACGATGAACAGCACCCAGGCGAGCCGGTCGAGCACGGCGCCCGTCGGCGCCAGGCGCTGCGCGATCACCAGGGTGCTGCCGTCCTGGGTGCGTTCGGCCAGCACCCGCTGATTGTCCGCCGTACGCAACGACGTGTCGCGCTCGCCGCGGGCCACGGACAGTTCGGGTTCACCGATGGGGACACTCGACCCCGGCGGCGTGTACGTGTCGAGGTCCGGGAAGATCAGCGCCACACTGATGTCCGTCGTGTACAGCGTCGCGCCCGCGATGTAGCGCGGATCGAACGTCACGAGATTGCTGTCGATGAGCGCCGACGCGCGGGTGCGCAACTGGTTGTCGACATCCGCGTACAGAGCCCGCGACACCACGGCGTACGCCGCGATCGCCATGACTGCCACCGCGATGGCCACCACGGACGCGGCGAGCAGCGTCACCCGCCACCGCAACGACACCGACCGCGTCAACGGCATCGGAGGTCGCATCTCGGGCGGTAACGGGATCGGGCCTGTGGGGTGCCGGGAAATGTGGTGCGAGTCGTGCTTCGCCGACCCCGACTTGTCGGCGGTCTTGTGGAACGGAACTGCCATCACGGAGGAGTCTCCCGCAGCACGTAGCCGACTCCGCGGACGGTGTGCAACAGGCGGGTCTCGCCGTCCGCCTCCGTCTTGCGGCGCAGATACCCGACGTAGACCTCCAGCGCGTTGCCGGACGTCGGGAAGTCGTAACCCCACACCTCCTCGAGGATGCGACCGCGAGTCAGCACCCGGCGCGGGTTGGCCATCAGCATCTCGAGGAGCGAGAACTCGGTGCGGGTGAGGCTGATGGACCGCTCGCCACGCGTCACCTCGCGGGTGACCGGGTCGAGCGTGAGGTCCTCGAACGTCATCTTCTCCGAGTCGATGCCCGGCTCCGGCGCGGCGCGGCGCAGCAGTGCGCGCAGCCGGGCCAGTAACTCCTCCAGGGCGAAGGGTTTCGGCAGGTAGTCGTCGGCTCCGGCGTCCAGGCCCGACACCCGCTCCGACACGGAGTCGCGCGCCGTGAGGACGAGAATCGGCAGGTCGTCGCCGGTACTCCGCAGCCGTCGGCACACCTCGAGACCGTCCAGGCGCGGCATCATCACATCGAGTACGAGCGCGTCGGGGCGCGCGTTCGCCACCTTCTCGAGAGCATCGATACCGTCGACGGCCAGTTCCACCGAGTACCCGTTGAAGCTGAGGGACCGCCGTAAGGACTCCCTCACGGCGCGATCGTCGTCGACCACCAAAATGCGCATACCCGACAGTTTGGCCCGATCAACTGAGATATGTCTGAGAAGGGATCATCGAAGTGCCCTGGCGGCGGTCACTCGAGGACCCGCGGACCCGGCAGACCCCAGTTCCGCCACAGCGCCAGCACCCGCAGCGCCGACGCGAACACGGTGCCCACCACCAGCGCCACGTCGGTGCCCGAACCCCACTCGCTCACCACGACCACCAACGCCGAACCGAGCAGCGCGGGCACCGCGTAGAAGTCCCGCTGCAGCAGCAACGGGACCTCGTTCACCAGCACGTCGCGCAGGATCCCGCCGCCGATCGCCGCCGTCCCGCCGATGAGACACGACGCGAGCGGGCTCGCCCCGTGGTCGAGCGCGATCACCGCGCCCGTGCTCGCGAACAGGCCCATGCCCAGAGCGTCGAGCACCAGGATCTCCCGGCGGAGTCGCCCGACAGTCGAGTGCAGGAAGAACACCAGCAACGACATGCCGAACGACGTGCCGAGGTTCGGCCAGCTACCCAGCGACGTCGGCGGATGGATGCCCAGCAGGACGTCGCGGACGATGCCGCCACCGAGAGCGGTGAAGACACCGACCACGCACACACCGAAGATGTCGAGGCGCTTCGTCACCCCCACCAGGGCGCCCGAGGCCGCGAACACCGCGATGCCCACCAGTTCCAGGATGTACAGCAGCACCCGCCAAGGTTCGCACGGGGAGCGTCACTTCCCGGCCGGGTCCACCAATCCCAGCTTCACGGCCTTCACCAGCCGGCGCGGCACGCGATGCGTCGCGCCGCCCACCGTCACCTCGACGAGGTCGGGTGCCTGGGCCTTCCACTGCGATCTCCGGCTGCGCGTATTGGACCGCGACATTCTGCGTTTCGGTACTGCCATGGTGTGTCTCCTCCTTCGTCGTCGACCTGTGAGTACTTGTTAACCGCGGGCGGTTGACAAGCACTCACGGGCGGTTGCGCACTCCGTAGCGGCGTTCGAACTTCTCGACGCGGCCCGCGGTGTCCATCACTCGCTGCGCGCCGGTCCAGAACGGGTGCGACTCGCTGGTCACGTCCGCGACCACCAGCGGATAGGTGTTGCCGTCCGCCCACAGGGCGGTGCGGTCGCTGGTCACCGTCGACCGCGTGAGAAACGTGGTTCCGGTGCTCGCGTCCTGGAACACCACGGGGTGGTAGTCGGGGTGGATGTGGGGCTTCATTCGTGTCCCTCTCTCGATTCGGGTTCTGCGTAGGGTGATTCGCTGCTCTCGCAGGGGTCTTCGTGGAACTGCCCGAACGGGTCGGGCCACGACTGCCAGGCCGCCTCGTCCGCGAGTTCGTCGTCGGTGACGAGCGCCCACTGCAGCGTGCGGTCGATCTCGGTGGGGTCGGCCGCATGCACCAGCACCACCATCGACGTGTGCCGGTCGCCGAAGCGCTCGTCCCAGCACAGCGCGGCCATCGCGCGGCGCGCGACCCCGACCTGTTCCTGTTCCTCCGCGGTCATCGCGGCCAGCCAGCGGTCGGCACTGGCCACCCGCAGTCCCCCACCGGCCGACTCGAGCCACAGAGCCTCGTCCGGCTGCGTGGCGACCCACACGCGGCCGCGAGACGTGACGACCCCGTCGAGGAGCACGTCGACGGCCTCGTGCAGTCGCTCCGGATGGAACGGCCGGGTGGCGGTGAACTCGACGAGCATGACGCCGCAGTCGTGGGACAGCGGCGGCTGTCCGCGCAGCAGCGGCGAGTGGGCGTGGGACGGCTCACCGCGCCGCGCGCCGGCCGGGATGTCGCGGAGCAGGCGCTCGACGTCGGGCGCCTCCCCGTTCCAGATGATCGGCGCGCCTGGTGCCAACCGGGCCAGGACGGCGTGGAGCCGGGCCTGCTGCCAGCCGTCGCCGGCACTGCCCGACACCACCAGGGCGTCGGCGAAGTCCACCTGCCCGACCGCGACCTGCGCGACGGTGCGGTCGTCGTCCAGTGCTTCGTCGCCGGTGGCGTCGGCCAGCCACGATGCCGCGTCGACGCAGGTGACGACGCCGTCGACGCGCACGTCCCGCGATGCCGGACCGTCGATCTGCCCCACCACACCGGACACCGCCACGTGCTCGACCGCCCAGCACACCGCCTCGGGTTCGAGCCGGCGGTCGAGGTGCAGCACGATGCGCTGCACCGAACTGCGGGTGTGCAGGCGGCGGAGCAGCGGGAGTAGGTCCTCGCGCAGCGTGCAGGAGATGCAACCGTGCGCCAGTTCGAGGATGCCGAGGCGCTCGCGCGGCGCCCCCGACTCCAGCGTCGTGACGGTGCGGCGCACGACGCCTTCGTGCACGAGGTCGAGGTCGTGATGCACGACGACGGTGCCTTCGCGGAGCAGCGACCGCGCCGCGTCCTCGGCGGGGCCGTTCCAACCGGAAACCAGGATCAGCGGCGTCCGGCCGTCGAGTATCTCACTCACGAGCACCCTTTCGATAACGATTGTCATTACGTGGACGGAACGCTACATTGGAATCTCGCCATTGTCGAAAATGATTGTCATAACCCTTGCGGCGGTTCCGCGAGGGGACAGAGAGGAACGCCCATGTCGGCGCACTGCCAGGTGACCGGACGCCAGCCAGGATTCGGCAAGTCCGTGTCGCACTCCCACAAGCGCACCAACTGGCGCTGGGATCCGAACATCCAGAAGAAGACGTACCTCCTGCCCAGCGAGGGCAGACGGGTCACCCTCACGCTCTCCGCCAAGGGCATCAAAACCATCGACCGGGACGGCATCGAGGCCGTCGTCGCCCGGATCCGCGCCCGCGGGGACAAGATCTGATGGCCGCCCGCAACGAGATCCGCCCGATCGTGAAACTGAAGTCGACGGCAGGCACCGGATACACGTACGTGACCCGCAAGAACCGCCGCAACGACCCCGACCGTCTGGTGATGAAGAAGTACGACCCGGTCGTGCGGAAGCACGTCGATTTCCGAGAAGAGAAGTAGAAGACACCGCACATGGCCAAGAAGTCGAAGATCGCAAAGAACGAGCAACGCAAGATCGTCGTGGCACGCTGGGCCGAGCGCCGCGCGGAGCTGAAGGAGACCATCCGCCGTCCGTCGAGCAGCGCAGACGAGCGCGCGCAGGCCCGGGCGGCACTGCAGCGTCTGCCCCGCGACGCGAGTCCGGTACGATTACGCAATCGAGACGCTGCGGATGGACGTCCGCGCGGCCACCTGAGGAAGTTCGGGCTCTCTCGCGTGCGTGTTCGCGAGATGGCGCACCGCGGGGAGCTGCCAGGCGTCCACAAGTCGAGCTGGTAAAGGAAGCAGATGGCAGTCAAGAGAGCACCGTCGAAGAAGCCGCGTCCCGTCGAGGGCCGCAAGCCCAAGAAGAACCCGTTGTTCGCGGCCAAGATCGAGTACGTCGATTACAAGGACATCAACCTCCTCCGCACGTTCATCTCGGACCGCGGCAAGATCCGTAGCCGCCGCGTCACGGGCCTGACCCCGCAGCAGCAGCGTCAGGTTGCCGTCGCCGTCAAGAACGCTCGCGAGATGGCTCTGCTGCCCTTCACGAGCCGGTAACTCACGTAAGCACCGAAAAGGCCGCGTAATCCTCGGATTACGCGGCCTTTCGTCATTCCGGTCAGCCGAGCGCGGCCTGCATGTCGGTGATCTCCTTCTGCTGAGCGGTCACGATGTCCGTGGCCATCTGCCTGGCCTCCGGGTTCTCACCGTCGGCCAGTTCGGTGTTCGCCATGTCGATCGCGCCCTCGTGGTGCGCGATCATCATGGTCAGCCATTGCCGGTCGAACTCCGTGCCCGACAATGCCGTCAGGGCGTCCATCTGATCGGCCGACATCATTCCGGCGCCGTGGTTCATGTCGTGCATGCCGGACATGTCGGGCGTCGGAACCGGTTGTCCCCACTGCTGGAGCCAGGTGGTCATCCGGTCCATCTCGGGTTGCTGCGCCGCCTTGATCGCGGCGGCGAGAGCGACCACCTCGGCGTTGTCGGTGTGACCGGCGACCATGTCGGACATCTCCACCGCCTGCGCGTGATGCGGGTACATCCCTTCCAGGAACGCGACGTCGGCGTCGTTGAATTGCGTCTGCGATTCGACGGCTGAGGTCGACGCACCGGACGTCGACGAGGTGCCTGCCGAGTCGGTGCCGCAGCCGGTCAGGACGAGAGCCGCACCTGTCGCGGCGGCGATCAGGGCAGTGATGGTGGTACGCATGGGGAACTCCTCGAAATCGATTCGGGAAATGACAGTCGGATCCGCCGGGGCACACGCCCCGGGCTCCCTGTCACACCCGCAGGATCGAGAGTTCCGCCAAAGAAAGCACCGTCCACGGTGGTGGTCCGCGCCCCGACTGCACACGGTCGGCGCTCACCCGCGACCGTCGCGCGGCAGGATCCACGGAATGCCACCACAGCAACATCACCGACGTCAGCGCGGCGATCACCACGATCACGCCGGCACACTGATGTCCGGTGAGGTGGGGTTGCTCGCATCCGTCCCCGCCGCAACCGTGGGGGTCTTCGGAGTGGGACGCGGTGGCCGAGGGCTGCGCGTGTGCCGCGGCAATCGCGGTCGGCGCGATCAGGCTGTGCATGAGGAGCACCCCGGCGGCGACGGCGATCAGCAGCGCGGCACGCGCCACGACTGTGTGCCTCCGCCCGGTTGCCGTCTCCACACGACCACTGTAACCGGACATACCCAGCGGGGGTACCCAGGCACGTGAGTGACAATGTGTGCCCCGGGACGCGAAAACACTCACATGGGGGTGTGGGCGAGGATCTCCAGACCCTGCTGCTCGAGTCCGCCGATGGTGTCGGTGAGGATGACGAGCCCGCGGTCGTTCTCGCGGTCGAGCACGACCGTGCACTGGAAACCGCCGGTCGCGCCGCCGTGCAGCGTGTAGTCGCGGCCTTCGAACGCGACGATCGACCACGTCAGCGCGCGGTAGTTGTCGCCGATCCACCGCGGATCCATGGCCGCGCTCCCGGGGACCGTCCCGTCGAGGAGCGCCCGGACGTAGGTCGACATGTCGTTCGCGGTCGACCGCAACCCGCCTGCCGGGGCGTAGGCGTCCAGCGGCCACGGGTCCTGCGACCGGTGCAGGACGTCGAATCCGCGGGTGACGTTCGGGGGCAGGTCGGCGGTGGTGAGCGGCATCCACGACTGCGACAGCCCGAGGGGGGCGAGCATGCGCTCGCGGAGCAGCGACGGGTAATCGGTGTGCGCGGCCGCGGCCAGCGCCTGGCCGAGCAGCGCGAAGCCGACGGTCGAGTACGAGTACGTGCCGCGGGTAGTGAGGGGCGCCGACTGCAGTTGCTCCAGCAGGGTGTCCCGGTCGTACGTGAACGGGTTGGACGCGACCACCCAGTGCCCGACGGCCACCACGGTGTCGGTGCTCATCGGGAACTGCGCCAGCCCGGACGTGTGGGACGCCAGCTCGAGCAGTGTCACGTCGCCGACCGGTGCGCCCTGCAACGGCAGCACATCCCCGGCCTTCGTGTCCTCGCGCACCTCCCCCCGGGCGACGGCGTCGACGAACAGTTCCGCGGTGAACGTCTTGGTGACGGAACCGATCTCGTAGTCGGTGTCTTCGGTGGCCCCGAAATTCGCGAACCGGGTGCCGGACGCGTCGATGTACGCGACGCTCGCGTTCTCGCGGTAGCTGCGCCCGAGGACCTGCCCGGCGAGCGCGATCAGTTGCGGATCCCCACTCGACGGCGGGGCCAGCGCCGACGCCACGGGAGCCGCGCCCCAGGCGAGGGTCCACGCGCAGAACAGCGCACAGAGGACGGTCGTTCGACGCAGCATTGCGACTCCTCGAGCGCGACGGAACGCGCGCACAGACGATCTCCCCGACCGGACGCTATTGTCACCCACCCGAACGCCGAGCACTAGACTTCGGAAGGTTTGCCGACAGGGGCATACCTGTCGAGGAGGTGCCCCGCAGCGTGTCGGGAGTGGTTGCGGGATTCACCGTCATATTCGTCATCATCGCCATCGGCTATCTGCTCGGCCGGCGCGGGACGCTGGGCGCGGAGGGCGAAACCGTCCTGGGCAGGCTGGTGTTCTTCGTCGCCACACCGGCGCTGCTGTTCGATTCACTCGCATCGTCCGACCTCTCCGTGATCTTCTCGCCCACACTCGCCGTCGCGGCTGTCACGGCATTGACGGTCGGCGCACTGTACATGGTCGTCGCGAGAGTGTGGTTGCGCAGGTCCCTTCCGGAACTGACGATCGGCGCACTGTCGGCGTCGTACGTGAACTCCGCGAATCTCGGCATTCCCATCGCGGTGTTCGTCCTGGGGGACGCGTCGTTCGTGGCGCCGCTGCTGCTGTTCCAGATCATCGCGTACTCCCCCATCGCCCTCACCATCCTCGATGTCACCACGCTCCGACGCGGCGCGTCGCGGCTCGACACGATCACCGCACCGTTCAAGAACCCGATCGTCGTGGCGGGTGCCGCGGGACTGCTGATCGCACTCCTCGGCTGGACACCCCCGGAAGCCCTGATGCAGCCGTTCCGGCTCATGGGTGGCGCGTCGGTGCCGGGTGCGCTGCTCGCGTTCGGCATCTCGCTGTACGGGGTGCGGGTGCTGGAGAAGGGGACGAGCCCGCGACGCGACGTCGCGCTGGCGTCGGTGCTCAAGATCGTGGTGCAACCGGTGCTGGCCTACCTGATGGCGCGTTATCTGCTCGGGCTCGACGGCCACGAACTGTTCGCCATCGTGGTGGTGGCGACGCTGCCCACGGCACAGAACGTCTTCGTCTACGCAAGCCGGTACGGGGTGGGAACGGTGCTGGCGCGAGACACCGCTTTCGTCACGACTTTGGCTGCGATTCCGGGGATTGCGCTGGTCTCCGGCCTGCTCGCGGGATGAGGTTACCGTGGCATATGCGCGTAATCGCCCTCGCAGTGCTGGCCTGCCTCGCCCTCGCCGGATGCGGGTCCGGTTCGAGCACCGACGAACCGACGATTCCCCCGGAGATCGCGTCCGCAGTGGATCCCAGCCCGACCAATCCGTCGTCGGGAATGCCGATTCCCTCCGAAGTGCCCGGCGACGAATTCGGCACCGTCTTCGAGTCGCGCCCTGACATCGTCCGGGCGAATCCGACACCGTTCGAGTCGTGGTCCCGCGCGGACGGCAACAAGGTGGCGATCCACTTCGTCACCGGAACCCCGGAGTGCTACGGCGCCGACGCGACCGTCACCGAAACCGACACCACCGTCACCATCTCGCTGCGCACCGGCACCCTCCCGGAGGCCGCCGACAAGATGTGCATTCTCGTCGCCGTGTTCGGCACCCTCGAAGTCCCGTTGCAGGCGCCGCTCGGCGATCGCCGGGTGATCAACGGATGACCTGGTGAAGCACTGGTTCCGCAACGTCTGCATTGCCACTGCTCTCCTCCAGGCCGTCTATCACGCTGTCCGCGTTCTCGTCTCCTATCGCGTCCTCGCGCTCGGCGGCGACGCCGTCACGATCGGCATCGTCACCGCCCTGTTCTCGCTGGCACCGCTGCTCGTCGCGGTCCGGATCGGACGCGCCGTGGACCGGCGGCACGCCGCCGCGGTCCTGCGGACCGGTGTGCTGCTGACCACACTGGGTGTCCTGGTGATTGCGGCGAGCGGCGACCTGATCGTCCTCGCGCTCGGCAATGTCGTCCTCGGGTTCGGCCAGATCCTCGTGACCGTCGCCGGGCAGGGGTTCATCACGCTCCTCTCCCCACCCGGTGAACTGGACCGGGGTTTCGCCGGATTGACGCTCGGCGTCTCGGTCGGCCAGGCCGTCGGCGTCCCGCTCGTCGGACTGATCGCGGCGGGAAGCTCGGACGGCGGCGTCGTCGAAACCACTCTGGCGTTGACGGTGATGGGGGCGGTGTCGCTGGCCGCGATCCCGTTCGCCTGGCCGATACGCGAACGCCCGCAAGCAGCGGAGCTGCCGTCGCCCGGCGACCGGCAGTCCGTGTTCAGCATGATCTCGACGACGGGGATGCGGCCGGCCGTGTTCAGCAGTCTGATCGTGCTGGCGTCGGTCGACGTCGTCGTCGCGTACCTCCCCGTCCTCGGGCACGAGTTCGGTTTCAGCGTTCTGCTGGTGTCGTTGTTGCTGACCGCGCGGACCGCGGCGTCGATCGTGTCACGCGCGTTCCTGCCGTGGCTGCTCACCCGGGTGTCGCGGCAGAAGCTGCTGATCTCCGCCACGCTGTGCTCGGCGCTGCCCACCGCCCTGCTGCCGTTCGTGCCCGACCCGGTCGGGATGGCGCTGCTCCTCGTCGTGGCCGGATTCTTCTGGGGCATCGGTCAACCACTGACGATGACCTGGGTGGCAGGGCTCGTCACCACCGCCAACAGGGCCGCCGCGTTGTCGCTGCGCCTGACCGGAAACCGGCTCGGGCAGGTACTGATTCCGCTGGCCGCAGGCGCCGCGGCGGGGGTCGCGGGCACGTCGTCGATCTTCGTGATCACCGGCGGACTGCTCGGTACCGCAGCGGTCTCCACCTGGCGAGCTGTGAGTACTTGTTAACCGCCCGCGGTTGACAAGTACTCACAGCTCCGAAACGTCGCGTCCGTCGCCGCACGACGCTCCACTTCGTCGGATGTGGCGTGCGTCTCTTCTCGACACACTGGTTCCCAAGTCACGCGTTTGCCAGATCAGGGGTCAGGAGCCACACGATGAGCTATACCGGTGTCATTCCGAGCACGACCGACACACCCCGTCCACGCCAGGACGAGGCCGCCGTGTCGAGCGCGGTCCTGGCGTCCGGAGGGACCACTCCGCGGCTGCGATTCGTCGACACCCCGGATGCACTGCCCGAGCCGGCCGCCGTCATGGTCTGGCCGCAGGGCACCCCGTTGCTCGCCGAGTTGGTCGCACTGTTCGCGGACCTCGGGTTGCGGGTCGCGTCCCACGAACAGCTGCCCGCGGGCGAGCCCGGCAGCCCGCTGGTCCACCGGTTCGATTTCAGCACCGGCGACTTCGCCTGGGACGCCGAGACTCCGGGCCTGCTGTCCGACGCGTTCGAGGCCGCGGCCGCCGGACATCTGGAGGTCGACGGATTCACCCGCCTCGTCGCCGCGGCGAACCTGACGTGGACGGACGCCGTCCTGGTCCGGGCGGCATGCCGCTACCTCCGCCAGGTGGGGCTGGGACTGTCGGAACCCAACATCGTGGCGATCCTGTTGCGGCACAACGATTTCGTGCGCGGATTCCGCGACCTGTTCACCGCCCGTTTCGATCCCGCTGCCACCGGCCCCGACCGTGACAGCGCCGTCGCGGATGCGGAGCGCGTGCTGCTCGACGCGATCGACCGCACCGCGACGCTGGACGAGGACCGTCTGCTCCGCGGCCTGCTGTCGTTCACGTCGGCGGTGCTGCGCACCAACTGGTTCCAGCACGACCGCACGATCAGCGCCGCCCCCGCCGCGTTCAAGATCGACCCGTCGCTGCTGTCGCTGTCCGCGGCCGTGACCCCGTACCGCGAGATCTTCGTGCACTCGCCGATCGTCGAGGGCAGCCATGTCCGCAGCGGTCCGGTCTCGCGCGGCGGCCTGCGGTGGTCGGACCGCAAGGACGACTTCCGCACCGAGGTTCTGGGTCTGATGAAGACACAGCACGTGAAGAACTCGCTGATCGTTCCGATGGGCGCGAAGGGCGCGTTCGTGGTGCGCACCGAGACGACGCCCGACGCGGTCCGCGCGGCGTACACGAGTTTCATCGACGGACTGCTCGACGTCACCGACGACATCGTCGACGGCGAGGTGGTCCACCCCCGCGACACGGTGATCTACGACGACGCCGACCCGTATCTGGTGGTGGCCGCCGACAAGGGCACGGCCCGATTCTCCGACCTGGCCAACAGCATCGCGACGCGTCGCGGCTTCTGGCTCGGCGACGCGTTCGCGTCCGGCGGCTCCGCCGGCTACGACCACAAGGCGATGGGCATCACGGCGCGCGGCGGATGGGTTTCCGTCCGCAGGCATTTCGCCGAGATGGGCAAGAACGTCGACACCGACGCGTTCACGGTGGTCGGCATCGGCGACATGTCCGGCGACGTGTTCGGCAACGGGATGCTGCTCAGCCGCGCCATCCGATTGGTCGGCGCGTTCGACCACCGGCACATCTTCCTCGATCCCGAACCGGATTCCGAGGCGTCCTACCGCGAGCGCGAGCGCCTCGCGTCCGTGCCCGGCAGCAGTTGGGACGACTACGACCGGAGCCTCGTCTCGGCGGG
>NZ_LTCZ01000283.1:0-689 GCF_001583455.1 Rhodococcus sp. LB1
GACGTGGTCATTACCACCGCCCTGGTGCCGGGCCGTCCGGCACCGCGGTTGGTGACCGCGGCCGCGGTGGAGGGCATGAAACCGGGATCGGTGGTGGTCGACCTGGCCGGGGAGACCGGTGGTAACTGCGAGCTCACCGAACCCGGCCAGACCGTCGTCAAGCACGGGGTGACGATCTGCTCGCCGCTGAACCTCCCCGCCAGCATGCCCGAGCACGCCTCGGAGCTGTATTCGAAGAACATCTCCGCCCTGCTGGAGCTGATGTTGCCGCGTCCTGCGTCACCCGCACGCCCGAACAGGGGAGCAAGTTGTGATATCGAAGATATTCATCACCCCCATGGCGTCATTGTTGGCGTTCGCTGTGCTCGTGGTCGACAGATTTCTCGGCCCTGAATTGCCGCATCTGTTGAAGCCAAGCGAATCTGAGGCCTCACATCCCACAGGGAGCTGTTGATGTATACCGAATTGTTGGCGAACATCGCGATCCTGGTGTTGTCCGGGTTCGTGGGGTTCGCGGTGATCTCGAAGGTCCCGAACACGTTGCACACCCCGTTGATGTCGGGCACGAACGCCATCCACGGCATCGTCGTGCTCGGCGCGCTGGTGGTGCTCGGCAAGGTCGACAACCCGCCGTGGGGGCTGCAGGTGATCCTGTTCGTCGCCCTGGTCTTCGGAACGATCAACGTGGT
>NZ_LTCZ01000284.1:0-5483 GCF_001583455.1 Rhodococcus sp. LB1
GCAGACGGCCGAGGCGTACCCCGACATGATCGCCGAGATCGCAGCGGAGTCGCCGGCGGCGATCTGTATCGAGGAAGTCGACGGGCCGGCCAGAACGTATGGGGAGCTGCATGAGAACGGCCTGGCGTGGCAACGCGCCCTGACCGAGCTCGGCGTGACGGCCGGCGACACCGTCTTGACGTTCGTGGCGTCGTCGGTGGCATCCGTCGAGTTGTGGTGCGGCATTTCTCGAGTCGGGGCGATCGAGGCGTCGGCCAACCCGGCGTACCGCGGTGCGCTGCTCGACCACATCGTCTCAGACACCCGAGCACGCGTCGCCGTCGTCGACCAGCGGTACCTCTCATCGGTTCGTGACGGGCTGGTGCGCGCCGCGAACATCGAGAAGGTCGTCGTCATCGGCGGCGACGGTGATCTCGACTCGGTCAGCTCGATCGACTTCGTTCGAGCGGACGCCATCCTCGGAGCGAAGGGCGTTTCCGCGGCGTCGGCGGGGACCGGGTCCGGCTCCCCCATACCTGGCCACGTGCCCGCCTGCATCCTGTACACCTCGGGCACGACGGGCTTGTCGAAGGGGGTCATCGTGCCCTTTGCTCAGCTGAAGGAAGCGGCGTTCGGGGTGTTCCCGCCGACCGTCCTCAGCCACGAGGACGCCATTTACCTCCCGTTTCCGCCGTCCCACATCACCTACCGCGCCAATCTGATCTCCGCAGCGCGGGTGCGTGGGCGGGCCGTGCTCCGCGAGCGGTTCTCCACCGATGCCTTCTGGGCGGACATCGAGAAGTACCAGTGCACCGCCACGCTGTTGCTCGGTGCGATGGCGAACTTCATTCAAAAACAAGACTTCCAACCGGAGTCGACGCCGTTGCGACGGGTTCAGATGATCCCGGTGATCCCGGAGGTCGAGGACTTCAAGAAACGGCATGACGTTCTCGTGACCACGCAATGGGGCATGACCGAAGTGTGTGCACCGATCGTCGCAGTCGACTACGACGTCAGCATTCCGCAGAGCTGCGGTCGCTTGCGAGACGGGTTCGAAGCCAGGATCGTCGACGAGTTCGATCGCGAGGTGGAAGACGGGGAGGCCGGCGAGCTCGTCCTGCGATCCGTCGAGCCATGGCATTTCGCGTCGGGGTACTGGGGAAACCCGGAGGCGACTACCGCCTCGTGGCGCAACCTGTGGTTCCACACCGGAGACCAGTTCCGTCGCGACGCGCAGGGCAACTACTACCTGCTGGACCGTCTCAAGGACTCGTTGCGGCGCCGCGGCGAGAACATCTCCTCGGTCGAGGTCGAGGCGGCCGTCCTGGAGCATCCCGACGTGCTGGAATGCGCGGTGGTGGGCGTGGACTCGGAGTGGGGTGAGCAGGAGGTGATGGCCTTCGTCGTCCCCAAACAGTCGCGGCATCTCGATGAGTCCGATCTGGACGCCTTCGTCGCCAGCAGACTGGCCGAGTTCATGCGGCCGCGATACATCGAGGTGGTCGACGCGCTGCCCAAGACGCCGACCGAGAAGATCCGCAAGGCCGATCTCCGTGAGCGTGGACGCGGAGCCAACACCTGGGCACGACCGGAACGCGTCCGGTCGGCTCCCACCCGGACGTGATGGCGCCCCGTCCTGATTGAGCTCGTCCCGTCCTGCGTCATCGGGACCACACCGCCTCGGTCAATACGCACACCCTCCGTAACTCATCTGCACCAACACGATTCGAGGAAACCTTCGTGAATACAGCCGTCATAGTCGACGTCGTACGTACTCCTTCCGCGAAAGGGAAGCAGGGTGGAGCACTCTCGGCCGTACACCCGGCTACTCTGCTCGCCGATCTTCTGAAGACCCTCGTCGAGAGACACGACCTCGATCCGGCACTTGTCGACGACGTCATCACGGGCTGCGTCACACAGTCCGGAGAACAGGCCCTCAACATCGGCCGAACCGCCGTGCTGGCTGCAGGATTCCCGCTCTCCGTTCCGGGGACGACGATTGATCGTCAGTGTGGATCCAGTCAGCAGGCGGCTGCATTCGCCGCACAGGGAGTGATCGCGGGAGCCTATGACGTCGTGATCGCGTGCGGGACCGAATCGATGAGTCGCGCACCCATGTTCTCCAACACCGCCGGCAAGGATCCGTCGGTCGGACCGCTCTCGTCCCGGTACCTCGAGGGACTCGTGCCGCAGGGTATCGGGGCCGAACTTATCGCCGCACGGTGGAAATTCGACCGCGCGCAGTTGGACGCCTACGCGGCTCGCTCGCATCGCCTGGCGGCTACGGTCGCGGCAGACCAACAGACGGATCAGATCATCGGTGTCGAGACCACCGACGCCACAGGGGCACCGGTCGTGGTCAACCGCGATGAGACTGTTCGACCCGGGACAACTCCCGAGTCCCTGTCGGCTTTGAAGCCGGTGTTCGAGACTGCCGAGCTGTCTGCCCGCTTTCCCGAGATCACCTGGTCGATCACGGCGGGCAACTCGTCACCGCTCACGGACGGTGCCTCGGCCGCACTCATCCTGAGCGAGGACAAGGCGGCCGCACTCGGTCTCACTCCCCGTGCCCGGTTCCACAGTTCTGCCGTCGTGGGAAGCGATCCCTTCCTGATGCTGACCGGTCCCATTCCGGCCACCGAGAAGGTTCTCGACCGCACTGGACTGAAACTGAGCGACATCGACACCTACGAGGTAAACGAGGCGTTCGCATCAGTTCCGCTGTTGTGGCAGAGCCACTTCGACACCGATCCGGACCGACTCAACCCTGCCGGCGGAGCGATCGCTCTCGGACATCCGCTCGGCGCCTCCGGTGGACGCCTCCTGGGATCGATGCTGGCCTACCTCGAAGCCACCGGTGGCCGCTACGGACTACAGACAATGTGCGAGGGCGGCGGCATGGCGAATGCGACGATCATCGAACGGCTTTGATTCACAACAATAGACAGGAGATTCCATCATGAGATTGGACGGAACGGTTGTACTCGTCACAGGCGGAGCCTCAGGCCTGGGACTTGCCACCACAGAGGGATTGATCGAAGCCGGCGCACATGTCGGCGTCCTGGACCTCCCCTCGTCCCCCGGCCCCGAGGTCCAAGAACGACACAAGGGGGCACTGACGTTCGTGCCCGGCGATGTCACCTCCACCGACGACGTCACTCGCGCGCTGGACGTATTGTCGGAACGGGGAAACCTGCGGGTTGTGGTCAATTGTGCAGGGATCGGACCGCCCGGAAAGGTTCTGGGCAAAACCGGTCCGCTCCCCCTGGACGACTTCGAACGCATCGTCAGAATCAACTTGTCCGGCACATTTAATGTCATCAGGCTTGCCGCGGCAAGAATCTCGAAGACCGATAGCGTCGACGGCGAGCGCGGAGTCATCGTCAATACTTCTTCCGTCGCAGCTTTCGACGGTCAGATCGGCCAGCCCGCATACGCCGCGGCAAAAGGTGGGATCGTGTCCATGGCTCTACCGATCGCACGGGAGCTCGCACGGCATCAGATCCGTGTCGCGACAATAGCTCCCGGTACGTTCGACACGCCGTTGCTGAAGACCTTGGCGGAGGACATCAGACAGTCACTCGGCGCACAGGTTCCACACCCGTCTCGTCTCGGCGACCCCGCCGAGTTCGGCGCGCTGGTGCGCCACATCGTCGAGAATCCGATGCTGAACGGCGAGGTGATTCGACTGGATGGTGCCATTCGGATGGCAGCACGGTAAGGACGATATCGGGTACGGAGCGCAGGTCCAATGCGCTGGGAAGGCAACGATGAAGTTAAACGACGACCAATTGGTCGATCTCTGGGACAAGCAAGCACTGAACGACAACTTGATGCTCTACGTGCGAGGTGCAGACCGCCACGATCGCGAACTCATGCGATCCACGTATTGGCCGGACTCATTCGACGATCACGGGGGTTACGTCGGCGACGGCCAAGGGTGGGCAGATGCCGCCATGACCTGGCACGACAAGATCCACAGCTGCAATCACCACGTCAGCAATGTGCTGTGTGAAGTCGACGGCCCACGGGCCAAACGCGAAAGCATGTTCATCTGTGTGGTGCAGTTCAAGGATCCCGAAGTAACCATGTTTCAGGCGGGCCGCTACCGGGACCTGTGCGAGAAGCGAGACGGCGTCTGGAAGATTCTTCGGCGCACCTGCGTCTGGGACTGGATCGACGTCAGAGAGATCAACTCCGATTGGGATATCGTCAACGTTCCACGCGTATCCCACTGGGGAGCGTTCGCCCCCGATGATCCGATTTACAGAGATTGGTTCGACAGCCCCCCGACCGAATTCCCGCGTTAGGCTGATCGAGGCGCTAAATTGGGCCAAGAAGTTAGATACCCGGCGCCACTGGTTTGACGGCAATGATCTGATGGTGGCTGCGTAGCGGACGACAAATTCGTCCCACAACCGCAGTACCTTGCTTGTACGCCATCGAAGGTGCTCCGCCCGACGTGGATGTGGTGAGACACCCCGTCACTCTCCCCGACCTCGAGCGGGCTGGCCTTCGGTTGTTCGAATTCGCCGTGGGACTTCCTCTTCTCAGGAGACGGATGCCGCGCGCAGTCACTGTGACCACGACTGGGCCGGCGATGAGACGGTTTTGGACGGAGACTTTCTGATACCTGCTGCAGTCGCGGTAAGGTACGACCTATGACGTCATCGTCGCGCACGGTCGGACGACCACGGGTACCTGATCTCGGTGATCGGGTGCTCGACGCCGCCAGAACGGTATACGGCGATCGCGGATGGAGCGGATTCACCGTCGACGAGGTCGCACGAAGGGCAGGTGTCGGCAAAGGTTCGCTCTACCTACGCTGGCCCAACAAGGCCGCACTACTTGTCGACGCTGTCCGCTCAGCCGCGCCCTCAGTCGGAAACATCAATCTCGGCAACCTCGAGCTGGACCTTCATGAGTTCGCCCGACAATGGATGGCGTTCGCCCAGAGCATCGAAGGCACGATGGTCAGCCGACTGATATTGGACAGGCAGTCCAACGAAGAGTTGGCTGCGGTCATCGGCGAGCTCGACTATCCGGATTACGTCCGGTCGACCCGAGCCCTCGTCCGACGTGCAGTGCAGCGAGGTGAGATCGACCCCGATATCAAGCCCACCCTCGTGGCCGATCTCATCGCCGGCGCCATCACCACCCACGTCCGGAGCACGCCACCGGGGCTCGCCGAGATCGCCCATACAGAGAGCTACCTGACGCAACTCGTAGCCACGGTGCTGCGCGGCGTGGGCTATCGAAGTCTTCCTACGCAAGACTCCCCTGGTGACCTCGACAGCTGACGGCATCGGTCTACTATCAGTGCCGTCCTGTCGCGGAGATCGTGCGCCGGGCCGTTGAAATTCCGTCCCGGAAACGCCGGCGACCGGCCGGTCCTTCATCATGATGAAATCCTGCGGTCGTGGTTCGCTCAGAATTAACGGGCGCCATCACGTCCGGGTGGGAGCCGACCGGACGCGTTCCGGTCGTGCCCAGGTGTTGGCTCC
>NZ_LTCZ01000285.1:0-1831 GCF_001583455.1 Rhodococcus sp. LB1
CGGTTCGTTCGTGTCGGGTTCAGTGGAAGGTGAAGCCGGTGAAGTCGTCGGCGGCGATCTTGTCGCATGTGTCGACGTAGCGGTCGAGTCCGCCGACGTAGGGCATGAAGACTCTGCTGCCGTCGTCGCGGTTGACGTGGACCATGTAGTTCTCGACGTTGAGTCGGAGCAGGTGGGAGGCGGCTTCGGCGACGTGTGCTGTCCACTCGTCCTGGGCGTGGGTTTCGGGTTCGACTCGGGTGTATCCGCGCTCGTTCATATGTTGTAGCAGGTCGGCGACGAAGTCGACGTGCTGGACGTTGTCGAGGATCATGTTCGCCAGCACCGAGGGGCTTCCGGGGCCGGTGAGCAGGAACAGGTTGGGAAATCCGCGGGTCATGAGCCCGAGCAGGGTGCGTGGTCCGCGTTCCCAGCGGTCGGTCGGTTGTTCGCCGAATTCGTTGCGGATGTTCGCCTCGTCGAGGGCGCCGGTGAAGGCGCTGAAGCCCAGTGCGAACACGATGAGGTCGAATTCGAAGTCGTGGTCCCGGGTACGGATTCCGTCGGGGGTGATGTGCTGAATGGGGTCGTTGTTGACGTCGACCAGGTGCACGTTGCTTCGGTTGAATGCCTCGTAGTAGCCGGTGTCGACGCACAGCCGCCGCGAGCCGATCGGGTAGGCGCGGGGGGTCAGCAACTCCGCCGTGTCCGGATCGCGGACGATCTCGCGCACACGCTCGCGGACGAAGTCGGCCACGATGGTGTTCGCATGGATGTCGGTGCCCTGGTCGGAGAAGACCGCGTTCATCGTGTGTCCGCCGCGCGCCCAGCGTTCCCTCAGCAGCGTCTGTTGTTCTTCCGGGGTGAAGTCGTGCGCCGATCCGGCGCCGAGCGGAATGTCCGAACCGGTCGGGTGGTGCAGGATCGTCTCGCGCAGTTCGGCGACGCGGCCGGCGTAGTCGGAGTACTTCTGCTGGTCGAGGGGAACATTCTGCGCGGGTACCGAGTAGTTCGCGGTGCGCTGGAACACGGTAACGCTCTCGGCGTCATGCGCCAGTGCCGGCACGGCCTGTACACCGGAGGACCCTGTTCCGATGACGGCGATTCGTTTACCGGCGGTCTCCACGGGGTCGGTGGGCCAGTGTGAGGTCTGCACCCAGCGACCGCGGAAGTTCTCGAGGCCCGGGAACGAGGGGGTGCGTGCCTTCGACAGTTGGCCGGAGGCCATGACCAGGTAGCGTCCGGTGATCGACTGGCCGTCACTGGTGGTGACGCGGTATCGGTTCGCTGCGGGCTCCCACTGTGCACCGGTGACCCAGGTGGAGAAGCGGATGTGTTCGCGTACTCCCCAGGTGTCGGCGGCGAAATTCAGGTAGGCCAGAATTTCGGGCTGAGCCGGGTAGCGTTCCTTCCACGTCCATTTGGGGTAGAGATCCTCGTCCGGGAAGCAGTAGAAGTAACTTTCGATGTCGACCCGCGCTCCCGGGTATCGGTTGTGGTACCACACCCCGCCCACTTCGGGCGCACCCTCGAAAGCGATGACCCGCAACCCTTCCTGGGTCAGCTTGTGGACAGCGTAAATTCCGCCCGCTCCAGCACCGACCACGACAGCGTCATAATCCACCGTATTCATAACCACACCTTTCACAGGTCGAAATACTTCAGTTTTCAGAGCGCGACGAGACGCACGTGACGTTGCCGCCGAATGTGTCCGTCCCTCACGTACGCCACCGCTGGGCTGACCGACTCGGTGTGCTCAGCGGTGTCACCGACGTCCATGACGGTTTCGGCGTGGGCACGGCAGGGTCGATCACGCCGTCCGTCGAATGACGGGAAGCACGAGTCTCGACGG
>NZ_LTCZ01000286.1:0-1763 GCF_001583455.1 Rhodococcus sp. LB1
GACCGCAAGGCCCTCCCCGCCCCCGAATTCGTCTCGAACGCAACCGAATACGTGGCACCCCGCAACGACGTCGAGCAGACGGTCGCGGACGTGTTCGCCGACGTCCTCGACGCCGGCCGGATCGGTGTGCACGACAGCTTCTTCGACCTCGGCGGCAATTCGCTGTCCGTCACCCGGGTGACCGCGCGCATCACCGAGGCGACCGGAACCCGGCTGTCGGTTCGTGACGTGTTCGATGCGCCCACCGTGGCCGCACTGGCGTTGCGCATCGACGCCACCACGAGTGCGGTGCGCCCGGCCCTGACTGCAGTGACCCGGCCCGCCCGCATCCCGCTGTCGCTCGCGCAGCAGCGCATGTGGTTCCTCAACCAGTTCGACGCCGACTCCCCGGCCTACAACCTGCCGTTCGCGGTGCGGCTGTCCGGCGCGATCGACACCGCGGCGTTGGCGGCGGCGTTCGACGACGTCGTCGAACGCCACGAGTCGCTGCGCACGGTGTTCCCGGACGGCGAGGGTGGCCCCGAGCAGATCGTGCTGCTTGCCCCCGACGTCTCCGTGACGCTGCGGCCGGTCGACGTCACCGAGACCGACCTCCCCAGCCGAATAGTGGCGTTCGCGTCCCGCGGATTCGACGTCACCGCGGAGATACCGGTACGGGCCACGCTGTTCCGCACGGCTCCCACCGAGCACGTTCTGGCGATCTCGCTGCACCACATCGCGGCCGACGGCTGGTCGTTCGGACCGCTCGGCCGCGACGTCATGGTTGCCTACGCGGCCCGCGCCGACGGTCATGCGCCGCAATGGGCGCCGCTCGAGGTCCAGTATGCCGATTTCAGCGTGTGGCAGCGGGACGTTCTCGGCAGCGAGGACGACGCCGAATCCGTCATGACCACCCAACTCGGATACTGGACGCACACACTCGCAGGCGCGCCCGACGAACTGCGCCTGCCGTTCGACCGGCCGCGTCCGGCTCAGCCGACGTTCGCCGGGCGATCGGTGGGCTTCAGCATCGATCCCGAAACCCACCGCGGCATCCAGCGACTGGCCCGGGAACACGGGGCCACCACGTTCATGGTGGCCCACGCCGCGTTCGCGCTGCTCCTGGGACGTCTGTCGGCCACCGACGACGTCGCGATCGGCACACCGATCGCCGGACGCGGCGAACGCGCTCTCGACGACCTGGTCGGCATGTTCGTCAACACCCTCGTCCTGCGCACAGCCGTTCGCAACGAAGACAGCTTCGCCGAGTTGCTGCACACGGTGCGCGACACCGACCTCGCGGCGTTCGCCCACGCGGACGTCCCGTTCGAGCGGCTGGTCGACGTGCTCGCCCCGACGCGCACCCCGGCGCATCATCCGATCTACCAGGTTGCGCTGTCGATGAACCCGGTACAGGCGGACGCGTACGAACTGCCGGGATTGCGGATCGGCGTCGAGGACGTGGATCCGGGGGTCGCCAAGATCGACCTCCAGCTGACGTTGGGCGAGAATCTCGACGACACCGGTGCACCGTCCGGGATCCGTGCCGAATTCACCTACGCCACCGACCTGTTCGACGAGTCCAGCGTCCGCGACCTCGCGTGGCGACTGCAGCGGATTCTCGAGGCCGTGATCTCCGACCCGGGCACCGCCGTCGGTGATCTCGACCTACTCCACGACACCGAACGGGCAGCTCTCGTCCCGGCAACGGGCAGGCCCGGACTCGCACCCGTCACCGTGCCGGATCTGCTCGCCGGCGCCGTGCGCAGCAACCCGGACGGCGA
>NZ_LTCZ01000287.1:0-1265 GCF_001583455.1 Rhodococcus sp. LB1
CGTAGGCGTATACGTTTGGGTTCCCACCTGCGTGCTTCGTGGTCGGTGAAGCCGGGCATCTGAGTCCACGCCATCAAGTCGAGAGCGAGTTGGACGATCGCCAACCAGATGCGGTTCTGATCGAACCCGTGCACCGAACATTGGTCAGTCCGGTGTCCTTGGCGGTGCGGATGCGGTCTTCGCAGCGGGGCGCGGCGACGGTGCCGAAGTTCGAGATCTTGGATCTGACCGGCGCACGGTGTTGGTGGCGAACGCGGTCAATCGAAGACCGTCGGAATCGGTGAACCGCAACTGCGCACCGGGGTGCGGGCGTTCCTTTCGGATGATCACGCGCATTCCGGCCGGCCATGTGGTGAGGTCGAGTAGGCCGGTGGCGTCGATGACCCAGGCGCCGTCGCGGACCTTCTCGGTGGCGTCGACGGCGACAGACCACGCACTCTCGGGAACGACAGCGAGGGCGGTGACCATCGCGTCGGTGAGCCCGAACCCAATCGAATACGACACCCGCTTGTTGTGCAGCCAGGTCATGAATGTGTGGCTGGCTCCGGCACCGTCGGTACGGACCATCACCGTTCGGCCCGGACGAGGTCCGGTTGCAGAGCGTAACTGTGCCAGTGCTTTTCGTGTGACCTCGATATGATCTGCCGCGGTGTTCGAGCCGGCGTTACCTGGCCGTAGCAGCGCCGCGACGGGTTCACCGGTCCCGTCGGCACCGTGGTCGACAAACGCCAACAGGGGATGAAATCCGAAGCCGCGTTTGTAGGTCGGAGCAGCAGATTCCTTCTCCGAGTGCGCGGTGACGAGGGTGGCGTCGAGGTCGATGACGATTGGATTCTGCGCGGTGATGTCGTGATCAGGCGCGTGGTCACCGGCGTGTTCCCACGACGTCGCGCGGGCAGTTGCCCGCGCGGTGTCGATGGCGGTCAACACCGCGGGTGCATCTGCGGCCAACGCGCTGATCAGACGGGAGACGGTCGGATCGGAGGGAACTTTCCCGAACACAGCCGCATGTTCGCGCAGGGTGGCGATGTCGGCGAGGCAGTCCCCGCCGAACGTCAACGACACTGCGAGGTCGGTGATGATCTTGCCGGGGTCGAAGTGCGGCAACGGTTTCCGCCACGGTGACAGGCTCTGCGAGAGGGCTGCGTTGCGTCCGGTGACCTCGGCAGTGCCGAGCAGTGTCACCGCTCCGGCGTGCGACACGACACCGGTTCCGGTGGCATCGACGGACAGGGTGGGGTACGACGACGTAGACCTGCTCACCA
>NZ_LTCZ01000288.1:0-3442 GCF_001583455.1 Rhodococcus sp. LB1
GCGGTTGTATCGGACGGGGGATTTGGTGCGGTGGGATGGGTTGGGGTCGTTGGTGTTTGTGGGGCGTGCTGATTTTCAGGTGAAGGTGCGGGGGCAGCGGGTGGAGTTGGGGGAGGTGGAGTCGGTGTTGGGGCGGTGTCCGGGGGTGGTGGCGGCTGCGGTGGTGGTGGGTGAGGGTGGTGGGTTGGTGGGGTATGTGGTGCCGGAGGTGGGGGTGCGGGTGGATCCGGGTGTGGTGGTGGAGTTTGCGGGGTCGGTGTTGCCGGGGGGTGTGGTGCCGTCGGTGGTGGTGGTGTTGGGGGAGTTGCCGGTGACGGCGAGTGGGAAGTTGGATCGTGCCGCACTCCCCGCACCCGTCGTGGCGCGCGGACCCCACCGCGCGCCACGAACAGCGGCGGAACACACGCTGGCGTCGGTGTTCGCCGAAGTGCTCGGGCTCGGCCAGGTCGGGTTGGACGAGTCGTTCTTCGCGCTGGGCGGCGACAGCATCCTGTCGATCCGGCTCGTATCCCGCGCCAAGGCACGAGGACTGGTGTTCACCCCGCAGCAGGTGTTCGAGCACCGGACCGTGGCCGCGCTCGCGGCAGAATCGGACATCACCGACGGTGAGACCACAGTTGCGCTCGCCGAACTCGCGGGCGGCGGAATCGGCACGTTCCCGCCGACCCCGGTGGTCCGGTACCTGATCGAGCGCGGCGGGCACTTCGAGCGGTTCAGCCAGAGCGTGCTGCTCGACCTCCCGGGCGGCATCGACTCGGACCGGCTCCTCGCGGCCGTCACCGCGGTGCTCGCGCGACACGACATGCTGCGGTCGCGGCTCTACCAGGACGCGAACGGGCAGTGGCAGATGGAGACTCGTGCCGCGACCGAGATCGACACCGACTCACTGGTCCGTCGCATCGTCTTCGACCCGGAGTCCGATCCCGTCACGCTGCCAGACCTGATCGCGGCCGAGCACCAAGCGGCCGTGGAGAGGCTGCGCCCGTCCGACGGGGTGGTCGTCCAGTTCGTCTGGCTCGACCCGCGGCCCGCCGCCGCGCCCCCGGCACGAACCGGACGATTGATCGTGGTGGCACACCACCTCGCGGTCGACGGGGTGTCGTGGCGGATTCTACTGCCCGACTTCGCAGCTGCCTGGTCTCAGATCAGTACCGGGAGCGTACCGGCCCTCCCGGAACCGGCGACGTCGATGCGCCGATGGGCGCACGCGCTGGCCGAAGAAGCCCTCCGGAGCGAGCGAGCCGCCGAGCTGGGGTGGTGGCAGAACGTCGTCGCCGGACCCGACCCGCTGATCACCGAACGCCCCCTCGATCCGGGCCGGGACCTCGCGACCGCGCTGCAGGACGTGAGCGTCGAGACCTCCCGCGACGACACGTCCGCTCTGCTCACACGCCTCCCGGAGCTGTATCACGGGGGTGTCCTCGACGTCCTGCTGACGGCGCTGGTGGTGGCGGCGTCGAGGTGGCGTGCGGAGCGGGGGATCCCGGGCACGTCGATGCTGATCCGGCTGGAAGGGCACGGCCGGGAGCAGCAGGTGGTGCCCGGTGCCGACCTGTCCCGCACCGTCGGCTGGTTCACGACGGTCTTCCCCGTGCGCGTCGATCTCCGCGGCATCGACCTCGACAACGCACTCGTCGGCGGCCACGACGTCGGCAGCGCCGTGAAACGCGTGAAAGAACACCTTCGGGAAGTCCCCGACATGGGCATCGGTTACGGACTGCTCCGCTACCTGAACCCGGAGACCGCGGGCAGCCTGCCGGGAACGGAACCGGGGCAGATCAGTTTCAACTATCTCGGTCAGGTTCCGGATTCGGCGGACGGCGACACGGCGGTCGGCTGGAGTCCCGCCGACGGGTTCGGCGACCTGCGGTACGTCCCGGACCCCGACATGCCGGCGTCTGCCGCCGTCGAGGTCAACGCGATCGTGATCGGCGGACGACTCCGGGTCGGGTTCGGGTTCCCGGACACCCTGCTCGCGCACGCCGACGTGGAGCGGCTGGCACAACGGTGGCGGGAGTGTGTGTCCGCGTTGGTGGCCCACTCTCACAGTGGGGACGCAGGCGGACTCACACCGTCGGACGTTCCCCTCGTCGACGTGACCCAGGCCGACCTCGACACGTGGGAGGAGCGCTTCGGCGCGCTCACCGACGTGTGGCCGCCCGCACCCCTGCAGGCCGGGTTGCTGTTCCACGCCCTGCTCGCGAAACCGTCGATCGACGCGTACACCGTCCAGGTGGCACTGCACCTGAAGGGTGCCGTCGACCCGTCCCGGATGCGCCGCGCCGCCACGGCATTGCTGGATCGGCACGCGAATCTGCGGGTGGCGTTCGTCCCCGCCCGAGACGGAACATTCGTCCAGGTGGTACCCGCGGCCGTCGACCTCCCGCTCCGCGAGATCGACCTCACGGGTCTGCCCGAGGTCGCGCGGTCCGCCGAACTGGACCGGGTCCTGACCGCCGACCGGGCCACGCCGTTCGACACGTCCCGGGCCCCACTGGTGCGGTTCCTGCTCGTGACGACCGGCAGCCACGAATCCCGGCTCGTGTGGACCAATCATCACACCCTCCTCGACGGATGGTCGATGCCGCTGGCGATCCGCGAGCTGCTCGCGCTCTATGTGGCCGGAGACGACGATGTTTCGGCGTTGCCGCGACCCCGGCCCTACCGAGACTTCCTGTCGTGGCTGCATCGCCGGGACCCTGCGGACTCGCGAGTGGCGTGGGCGACCGCGCTCGCCGGCGTCGACGGTCCGACGCTGCTCCTGCCCGACGCACGCGGGCGGCCGCTGTCGGCTCCTCCCGAGAGTGCTCGGTTCACCGTGTCCGAGGAACTGACCGCCGACCTCACCACCCTCGCGCGTACCCGCAACACGACGCTGAACACGGTGACTCAGGTGGCGTGGGGCATCGTGCTCGGTTCAGCGACTTCCCGCCACGACGTGACGTTCGGGAGCACCGTGTCCGGGCGGTCGCCGCACCTGTCCGGCGTCGAATCGATGATCGGGTTGTTCGTCAACACCGTGCCCACACGCATCACGCTGAACCCCCGGGAAACGCTCGGCCGGCTGCTCGACCGGACACAAGCGGAACAGGCAGCCCTCCTCGACCACCACCACCTCGGTCTCGCCGACATCCAGCGAGCAGCCGGTCCCGACATCGGGTTCGACACGGCAACCGTCTTCGAGTCGTACCCGATCGACCGGGGAGGCCTGACCGAAGACACCGACCTCGCCGGCATCCGGGTGGTCGACGTGAGCGGCGTCGACGCCACACACTATCCGCTGAGCGTCGCCTTCTCGGTGGACACGCAGCTGCGCATGACGTTTCACTACCGACCCGACCTCGTCGACCGGGCCACCGTCGACGCGACGGCCGGCCGGGTCATCCGGGTGCTCGAGGTGATGGCCTCCGATCCGGATGTCACGTTGGCTCGTGTGGATGTG
>NZ_LTCZ01000289.1:0-2917 GCF_001583455.1 Rhodococcus sp. LB1
GCGGCGATGCCGTCGATGATGCGGGGGTCCCAGTCGTCCAGAACGGCGGCGAAGTGGTGCAGGAACACCACGGGCACGCCTCCCGTGGGGCCGAGCTCACGGTAAGCGAAGTTCACGCCGCCGGCGAGGACGGATTTGGTCGGCACCGTGGTCCAGGTGCGGGTGTCGGCGAGTGCGCCGTGGTTGGTTGCCATGTCTGTCCTCTATCCGAAGGAAGTGAGCCTGGCCTATGAGAGCCCGATTGAATTACGCTCATACTATTATGGTCGTAAGGTTATCGGATAGACTTCGGTAGGGCAAGGACGCGGCAGCATGGAGGATCATCGACATGGCGAGATATGGCAGCGGGCACAAGGCGCAGACGCGCGCTCGGGTGGTGGAGGCGGCGGGTCGACGTCTGAAGGAGGATGGGATCGACGGGGCCGGCGTGAGTGCGTTGATGTCCGACGCCGGGCTGACCAACGGCGCGTTCTACGCGCACTTCGCGTCGAAGGACGAACTCGTCGCNNGGGCGCTACCCGACGACGGTCACTCGTTGCAGTCCTACATCGAGGGTTATCTGTCGGCGAGTCATCGTGACCAACGAGAGAACGGATGTCCCTCCGCTGCCCTTCTCGGCGAAATCGGCCGGTCGAAACCGATTGTGCAGGAATCGTTCACGGATGGTCTCGAGGCGATGATCACCATCGTCGCCAGTCGTACCCACATCGATGACACAGCCGCGGCGCGAACGATAGCGATCGGCCTGATGTCGAGCCTGATCGGCACCCTGCAACTGTCGCGGGCGGTGTCGGACCCGACGCTGTCCAATGAGATCCTCGCGGCCGGGCTCGCGAACGCGTTTCGCCTAATCCAAAACTGAATGCCACCGACTGAAAAGAGAAGCAATGACAACGACCACGCGTGACCGCACCCGAGCCCGTATGCAGTGGACCCTGGGAATTATGGCGTTGGTCCCGACCATCAGCGGAGTGCAGCAAGTTCTGCTGGGTGCGCAGGCAGTGCCCGCGAATTCATCTGAGGTCTCCGCTTCAATCGACGGAGAACTCAGGTACGCCAATGTTTTCAAGGTCGCTGTCGGGCCGATCATTCTCTGTCGATTGGGTACGGTGGAGGATTCGCCCGCGGTCACCGCCGCTTTGGCGGCAGTGTTCGCTGGGGGATTGGCGCGGCTGTGGTCGTGGAAGCAGGCTGGACGTCCGCATCCCGTCGGGATGGTTGCTATTGGGCTCGAGGTCGGCGTCGTACCTGTGATTCTGGCCTGGCGACGTCGGTTCGCAAGTCGAAGTGCGTGACCGTATCTCGTAGAGCGTATTTCTCGGGGACGCGGATGATGAGGGCGTCGCCCTCGCCACCGCCGCCGCACAAGGCTGCCGCACCGATACCGCCGCCGCGCCGCTTCAACTCCAACGCCAGATGCAGTGCAATGCGGGCGCCGGACATTCCGAGTGGGTGACCGATGGCGATGGCGCCGCCGTTGACGTTGACCTTGTCTTCGTCGATCCCGAGTTCACGTGTCGAGGCGATAGCGACCGCTGCGAACGCCTCGTTGATCTCGACCAGATCCAGATCCTTGGGGTCGATGCCTTCCTTCGCACAAGCTTTGACGATCGCCCGAGCCGGCTGCGACTGCAACGACGAATCCGGTCCCGCGACCACGCCGTGCGCACCGATCTCGGCGATCCATTCGAGTCCGAGACTTTCGGCCTTGGCCTTGCTCATCACGATCACCGCGGCAGCACCGTCGTGGATCGGTGACGCATTACCCGCGGTGATGGTGCCGGTCTTGGAGAAGGCCGGACACAGCTTCGCAAGAGTCGCGGTGGTGGTGTCGGCGCGGATGCCTTCGTCCTGCGAGAAGACGTTCGGATCGCCCTTGCGCTGCGGAATCGACACCGGAAACGACCTCGTCGTCGAAGACACCGTTCCTCCACGCCGTCGCCGCAAGGTGGTGTCGTATCCGCCCCTGGATTGTTCTTTGACCAGCAGGAATGACACGTCCCCTGACCCGGGCTTCGGTGCGCTGGTAGTCTTGTCGCCGCGCTCCCACCCGGGAGATTCCTGAGGTCTGTCGTGGTCGGCTTCAGAAGTGGCAATGAGCTTGTGGCACAAGTGTATCCACGTGCCGCGGCCCTCCCCGGGTGGATCAACCGTCTCGATTCCGCCCCAGGGCGTCGTCCTCGCTGGTGGGGCAGCGGCGACCAGCTGTCTCTGGCAGGGGATCGGATCGAGACGGATGGAGGAACCGCATGAGCAGGCAACAGCGACGTGATTTCAAGGTCGCACCCTTCGGAGGGCGTGCAGATCGGACACCGGAGGAAGCGGCGCCCGCAGACCGTGGTGCGGCAACCGGCCGGCCTGCCGGGTCAGGCCGTCGTGGGAATGGTGATCTCGGCTCTGCCGTCGATGGCCGATAGCAGGTAATGCGGACAGGTGACCACCTGCCGAGGAACGGGAATCGCCCGGCGCTCGGTGTCGAGGTAGAGGCGGTATGCGAGCTGCCCGCGTCGATGGCTGCCGGTGCCTGGGTCGATGGCGCCGAGGAAGTACCCGTGCGCGGAGTCAACGGTCGAGAAGATCGCCCGCGCCCACTCGGCAGCCTCCGCGGGCGGCAGATACCGCGGCACGCCCGTCTGCGCGTCGACGGTGTGCACGATGACCGTGACGGCGAACCCGGCCGCCGCGGGAAACCACTGCTCGGCCGCAACGTCGAACGGTGCGATGGACGTGTGAATCCGCAGCTCGATGTCCGTTCCGGTGCGCGCCGCGGCTGTGATGATGTGGGGATCCGCCGAAGCATCCTGTACGGCCAGGTTCGGCAGCGCCTGGTGGCTGTCGGCGCGGATGCTGCCTGGATCAGCGGACATGGGGCAAGGGTACGGGCCGCCGAAACCCGACTAGGAGGGCGCTGAACAAG